>CAIXZI010000681.1 GCA_903923915.1 uncultured Bacteroidota bacterium | reverse complement strand
TGCCGTATTTAAGTTTTTAATGGTTTGATTAAGTTTAAAAGAAAACAAGGTATCGGTTAGTAAAGCACCAATTGTACCCTTTCCTAATTTTATATCCTGAACCACTTTACTTAAATCTTTAGCAATAATAGCCGTGCTATTTGTAGTTGTTTTTAAATTAACTAAAGTAACACGCACATTTTCTGATACACTAGTATCTGTTAATATATTAAAAAGTGAGTTTTTTGAGTTAAAATTATTTGAAAATATTTTCAAATTATCACTAATCACTTTTAAATTATCATTTGTTACAAGTAGGGTACGCATGGCATTATCTGTTTTAATAGCATTTAGGGCATTTAACGTACTACCTTCTTGTAAAGGTAAACCACCCTTTTTAAACGGAGAAATAGTTACCAGTTTATTTCCTAGTAATCCATCAGTAGCAATGCTGGCAATAGCATTTTGAGTTATAAATTCGCTCGAACTTTTATCTACCGTAAACTCTACTTTAATAGTTGTATCAGAAACCGCATACACTTTTGAAACCGTACCCACGTTTATTCCATTAAACTGCACATTATTACCAGGAATAAGACCACTAACATTATTAAAAACAGCGTTAACATTTAAAGTTGAGTGAAAAATATTTCGTTTACTCCCTATAAAATACAAGCCAAGTATTAAACAGGCAATTGCAATTATTACAAAGGCTCCTAGCTTAATTATTTTTACAGATTGTTCTTTCATGTTACTTGTTTTAATCAAAAAATTGGTTTACTTTTTTATCAGATGACGCACTTAATTCCTGATATGTACCCATTGCATAACAAGTTCCATCAACCAAAATTACTATTTTATTAGAGGTAATTTTGGCGCAGTTTAAATCATGCGAGATAATAATAGAAGCTGCATTGTATTTTTTTTGTACTTCAAGTATTAGTTTGCTTATTTCTTTTCCGGTAACGGGATCTAGACCACTAGTAGGCTCATCATAAAGAATAATTTTGGGCTTAAGAATTAAGGTGCGTGCCAAGGCAATACGTTTTTTCATTCCGCCAGAAAGTTCGGCCGGTTTCATGTTTATGGTTTCTGCAAGTCCTACGTTGGTAAGGGCTTCCATAACCAAATCTCCAATATTTTCTTTTGTACTTTTTATCCAGTGCCTTCTTAAAGGAAATTCTAGATTTTCTCTAACGGTCATCGAATCATATAAAGCATTACTTTGAAAAAGAAACCCAACCTTTGCTCGCATAACATCTAAATCATCGTGTGAGAGTTTTGAAACTTCATCTCCAAACACTTTTATACTTCCCGAATCTTGAACCATTAAACCAACAATACACTTAATAAGAACTGATTTACCTGCACCTGATTTGCCAATTACAACCACATTTTCTCCTTGCTTAACGTTCAGGTTAAAATTATTAAGTACACAGTTTTTACCAAATGATTTTTTTAAACCAATTATTTCAATGATATTATCTGTGCTATATGTTGTAACTTCTTCCATTATAATATATGAAGAATATCCGCAATTTGAGCGGCAATTAAGTCAATAAAAAAAACAACGAATGTTGAAATAACCACAGCCGAATTAGCTGCTTTACCAACACCTTCTGTTCCATTTTGAGTATTATACCCTTTGTAACAACCTATAATTCCTATAGCAAATCCAAAAAAAAGCGCTTTAATAACAGATGGTAAAACATCGCCAAAACTTAATTTTTGAAAAACTTGATTGGCAAAAAGATGGAAACTTATAATCTGATTTATATTAACGCCAATGAAAGCTCCATATAAAGAAATAGTATCACTTAACACAATAAGTAATGGAACCATTAACGTAGCAGCCAAAACACGCGTTACCACCAAATACTTAAAAGGATTTGTACCCGAAACTTCCATAGAGTCTATTTGCTCGGTAACCTTCATAGAGCCTAATTCTGCGCCTATACTTGAGCCAATTTTTCCGGCACATATTAATGCCGTTATTACTGGCACTATTTCTCTTACAAGTGAAACTGATACGATAGACGGCAACCATGATTCTGTTCCAAAAGCTTCCATTGCCGGATGCGATTGAATGGTGATTACCAAGCCCATAATTAATCCGGTGGTCGTAACAATAGGTAGCGATGTATTTCCAATATTGTAACATTGTTTTAGAAACTCAGCAAATTCATATCTTGGCTTAAATCCTTCTTTAAAAAAGCGAATAGCAAACCGAAAAATATTACCAGTCTCTAATAAAAAAAATTTAAGGGCTGCATATTTCACGTAGTGATATTTTGTTGTAGATGAAACATTAAAACAAAGAAACCTCTACCGATTTAGCATAGAGGTGATAATAATCAGCGGTTACATTGATATAGATCATATAGTAGTATTTTTTATTGCCCACTCTATAACCTGTATGTACATAGCATAAGCTAAAGCTTCATGTTCTGGGGCATGAGAAATTGCTTTGGCTACTTTTTTTTGGTTTGCATTAGAACTTAAAATAATCGGCATTTGAATGGGTAATTTTTTTATGCTTACTAACTAAATTATATCCTTTATGTAAAGTAAATTCTACCTTGTTGCTTTTCTCAATTGTTTGTACTAATTTATAAAGGCGTTTAAGTAACAAAGCGTTTAAAACTTGTTTGTGTTTTGGCCCTTCATTTACCAGTTCATTTATAACCCATTTTCTGTTTTCATTAGCTTTTATCATTAAGTTAACCAATTGCTTTGGACTTCCTACCAATTTAACTCCTTCGCCTTTGTGTTTAGTTTTTATAGGATACTTTGCCATGTTGCTTTATATTTTTCATGAAAGAATTTTCAGAAAACAAAGGTTAGCAGTTGTGGGTAAGTAAAAATTACACAATTACAGATAATAGTTACATCATTCACACTTTAAGTTTAATGTATTAAATAAAAATGTGTAAATAATACAACTCCTTTAAAAAATTCTGTAACACGTATTAAAACAAAGAGAAACACTTTTGCAGTTATGCCAGCAAATGAGTTGAAAAAACTAATTAAACAAAATTAATAAAATTGAATTTTATAATCTAAGCAGAAAAAATTAGAGTCATGAAAAATAAAAAGGAAAATAAAAAACAACCTAAAAAGTCAGGAAACAGAAATGATGTTATTAAAGGTTATCCATTATATCCTGCCAGCGACGATATTTACAATAAATCTACAGAAGAGAAAAACATAAATCCTGAGGATATTTCAAAAATGAAGA
>CAIXZI010000680.1 GCA_903923915.1 uncultured Bacteroidota bacterium | reverse complement strand
GATATATATAGGTTCAACAATTCAATTATTAAGTGATAGAAAATCAAGTCATATCACTCAATATAGACTTTGGATTGAAAGGGATAAAATGGGGTATATATGTGCGTCTTATAAAATATTAGAAAAATGTGAAGATTGGACTATAACTGGTGTAGAATATATAATTACAGATACAAATAAAATAGGATTAAACGAAAAAGAACAAGAATTGATTGATAAAACTGATTGTGTAAATAAAATACAAGCATATCAAAGCATAGAAGATTTAAAAAAATACAAACGAGAATGGGCGGAGAAAAACAGGAGAGAAAAAGGAATAGAACCCAAAGTAAAAGGATTTGACGAAAAGAAATATGCAAGAGAATGGGCGAAAGCAAAGAGAGCAAGTTTGACACCCGAAGAACGAGATAAAATAAATGCAAGGAAAAGAGAATTAAGAGCATTAAAAAAAGAAGTTCCCATTTAGAAGTTTAATATACTTTAGGGAACCCTTGAGAACTAATAATTAAGAAAACACGAGTTTTCGTAATTATTATCTTTAGACTATATATAATGGTGCAAATTAAAATCCAGCGACCTTCGTCAGGAGTATTAAGTAGAATGAGAAATGGACACCCCGTTAGAGTAAAACCCCCTATTGACGGTGAAGGTATGGCGATAGAAGTCCATCCAGAGACCTATGATTCTTGGACTCACGCCTTTAAGAAAGGTAAGGCAATTCAGTGGGCGTTGAAACCCGAAGAGATTAAGGGTTCAGGATTGGGAGGTAAGTTGTCTTTAGGTAAAGTTATGAAGGGAGTTGAAAAGGTGGCAAAATCCCCAGCAGGTAAAAAGATAATTAAAAAGGTTAGTGACGTTGTAATGAAACACGGTGAAAAAGCATTGGATAACTATTTGGATTCAAAATCGGGAGGTGAAGGTCTTTACGCTCAACCTCACGGTCGTGGTCTTGGGGGTGCTATTGATTTGCAGCGTTTGAATGAACTAACTGGTCAAAAAATGGGAATGCTATCTCACGCCAATCGTGGTATTGCTTTAGCAGGTATGGAGAATGATAAAATAGCTCACGGATTAGCGACAGCCAGAGGACAACACGGTACAGGTCTTTACGCTCAAGCTCACGCTCACCCTATGGGTCGTAGTCCAAGAACAGAGGCTCATAGACTACACGAAATGGGTTCAGTCGGAAAAATGGGTAACCTTATGACTCACGGTAGCGGTCTTCCTGCAGCACTTATGTCGCAACCTCAATCCCAAAACTTTCAATGGGGTTCTCGTCTCCCAGTTGCTTATCAACATATTTCTCAAACAGGAAGAGGATTATATTAAAAATCATTAATTAATAAAACCTTTTTTTTTGTCAAAAATAAAGTTTTCTTTTCAGGAAAAAATTGATTTACTTTTTCAAGAATGTTTTATATGCATTAATCAAACAACGACAATAATTATTTAATAATGGAATTTCCTATTGAAAACTTTGATTTGAAAAGAAGAAAAGAACTTTTAACAAAATATGAAAAAGGAATTGTAATGTCTTGTATAGATTGTAATATTACAAAAAAACACGCACTAGAAACTATGCGAATAAAATATCCAAGAATTTTTAGTATAGTTATTAATGATTGGGATTATTATTATAAAGAATATAACACTGTAAAAATAAATGAAGACGAGGACGAAGGGTTATGTAATATTTGTAATAAATGGGAACCAATTAATAAGTTTGACTGGAAAGAAGGTATTCCTTGCCCTTGCCAACCTTGTAAAAGTTGTTATGTATCAGAAAAAGAAATAGCTTTGTTAAATAATGTAGAAGTAGAAATATACGATTGGATAGACGCAAAGTCGGAGGTAAAGAAGGCTTCGAAAGTGCCAAAGCGTCCTCCAGCCCAAAAGAAGGGAAGTCGTGGGTTAATGGTGTCGAATAAGGAGGAGGTAAAATCGTGGGACATATTGTATGGTCGTACTCACGAGCACAATGGGTTGCCAAAGGGTGATAAAAAGAAGAAGTAGAATAGGTAGATAGATTAGTAGCTAGATTTTAATTGTAATATTAACAACCATTTTTTTCTTATATAAAAGGGAAAAAAGGAAAAACAGACCGAAAGTTTGTAAGTGAAGTCTATACACCAAATGTCTCTAACAAACTCTGGAAGAATGGAAGTTGTATTTTCGTAGTGTAGAGATACTCTTGAAGAAATGTCCGGATTTTCCTTTTTTCCTTTTTGTAGGAATCACTAATATGCGTTATGTTATATATAGTCTTTAAGGAATTCCTATAAGATTGGTTTGTGAGAAATGAACTTTAAGCAATTCCTAAAGGTTGGATT
>CAIXZI010000679.1 GCA_903923915.1 uncultured Bacteroidota bacterium | reverse complement strand
GTCAATTATATACAAAACTGACTTTTATCAATTATATAAACTGACAGAAGTCATTTTAAAAGGCGTTTGACTAACGTAACTTTGCTTTAATAAAAACATAAAACTATGGCAACATTAACAAAAACTTACACACATCAAAACGTAAATTCAGTAAATTCAAATTGGCGTTACAATAAATTAATAGATAAACTGCAGTTTAGTTACTTTGGTTTAATATCTATGACTATACTAATTGGCAGCATTTTAGGAGGTGTTGCAGCTATGTATGTGTTTGAAAACAATGCACCTATGTGGCAGTTTATTTTATGCCTTGGTTTTTCAACTATGAATAATGTATTTGCCATATCTCAAGCACCTGTTAAATGGGTGTTTAACACTTTTGTATTAACGGTAGTAGTAAATATTTTACTTATTATACTAAATAACATTTAGTATAAAATAGAAATTTTAATTAGAAATGCCTTTCAAATATGGAAGGCATTTTTATTTGAAATAATAGTGGCGGCAATTAAAAAAATAAGTTTTTTACACGAATTACTATATCTATGTCAAAATTTTAAGTTCTGATTAATAATTTTACCATCGGCTAACTCGATAATTCTTTGGGTTCGTTCCGCAAAATCATTATCATGTGTTACAATAAGCATCGTTTGTTGTTTTTCTTTAATTAGGTTACTAAATATTTCAAAAACTATATCGCTATTTTTTTTATCTAAATTACCGGTAGGTTCATCTCCCATTATAATAAGTGGGTCATTTATTAAAGCACGTGCAATGGCTACTCTTTGTTTTTGTCCGCCACTTAACTGGTTTGGGCTTTTTAATGCATGCTCTTGCATACCCAGTGTGCGCAAATGTTCCATTGCCCTATGTTCTAACTCTTTTACAGGATATTTAGCTAGTTTAATACCCGGTATCATTACATTTTTTAAAACATTGTATTCAGGAAGTAAGTAGTGAAACTGAAAAACAAAACCTATTTTTTCATTTCTTACGTGCGCTAATGTTTTATCATTTTGAGCCGTTAATAAATCACCATTTAAAAATAGTTTACCCTCATAATCAGTATCCATAGTAGAAAGTATGTAAAGTAACGTAGATTTACCGCAACCTGATTTACCTACTATAGAAACAAACTCTCCTTTAGTAATACAAATATCAATATCACTTAAAACCTTAAATTTTATAGGGTCGTGAAAATATTTAGTTACTCCTTTTGTTTCTAATATAATGTTGGCCATTTTATTTTCCTCTGATAATTACTACCGGATCAACTTTGCTTGCTTTTAGGGCTGGAAATAATCCGGCAATAGTAGTGGTAAATACTGCAAAAATTATTCCTATAAAATAGTAGGTTGTATTGTAATCAATGGGGTAGGTTTTAATGGTTGGTAATGAAGCGGTTTCAAAGGGTATTACATCTATAACAGAAGAAGTAATAAACCCAAATAGTAAACCAAAAAGACCGCCTGAAATTCCAATAATAAGTGATAGTGTTATAAAAATCCACTTTACATCATTACCCGAAAACCCGGTTGCTTTTAAAATGGCTATAGAATCCATTTTTTCATAAATCATCATGTTTAAAATATTATAAATTCCGAAACCTGCTACTATTAAAAGTGTAATGCCGACAGCAAACGAAATAATTGTTCGCACTTTACTGCCCGTTTCAAATTGTGAATTAGCTGTTTGAATATCTATGGCATCTATTTCAAACTCTTTTTTGTATTCTAACGCTACGGAAGGCGCCAATAAAATATCTTTCAATTTCACTTGAATATCTGTAATATAAGACGGTGGTTCTTCCAATAATTTTTGTGCGGTTGCAAGAGAGGTGTAGCTAAATGTATTATCAATTTCAGCTAATCCAAACTGTGATATTCCAACAACTTTAAGCGAAGCTAACTCACCTTTAGAGGTAGTTATTTTAATAATATCGCCTTTACTTGCCAGCATTTTATCGGCTAATCCTTTTCCAATAATTATGCTATTACTCACAATAGCCAAATCATTTACATTTCCATCAATTATGTAATCACTTACTTTAAAAAGTTTTTCTTCGGCAGCAACTTCAATGCCATTAATAACGCCAGCTATTTCAATAGTTCCGGCATTAAAAAAAACTTGTGCAGTAACTTTTGGCGCAACATCAATTATTCTTTTATCTTTTTTTAAAAAACTGATAATTGCTTTGCTGTTGTAAATTTCCTTTCCTCTATCTTTTGGTTTTATAGATGAAATAAAATTAGTGTTGTTTTTAAATTTTTCTGAAAGTGTAATAGGTTGATTTTCGCTGGGCTTTATTTCATTATATAAACGTACGTGAGGCGTACGGTTTATCATTAAACCATCTAATAATTGATTAAGTCCATTCATAAAACTTATTAAAGCAATAAACATAGCTATACCAAAAGTTACCCCAACAGCAGCTACAATAGATTGTTTTAGCCTGGCACGTAAAAGATTTAAGGCAATATCAAGTATAAGTTTAAAGTTCATTATTTGGGCAGGTAAATTTTATCGTCTTTAGATAAACCTTGTACTATTTCTAGTTTTTGATAATCTCGCAAACCTATTTTTACTTCATGTTTTTCGGTTTTGTTAATCAACACATATTTTTCATCTATTAAATATTCTTTTGGAATGGTAAGTACGTTTTTTTTTGTTTGTATAACAATATTAGCTTCTACCGTTAAGTTTGGGAAAAGTTTTTTAGGAGGGTGAACAAAACTTGCTTCTATTTTAAATGTTCTTGAACTTTCATTCATGATGGGGTAAATTTTTGTAACAATGGCTTCTAATGCATCGCCTTTGTAACTGTCCATCGTTATGATAGCTAATTGCCCTATACTAATTTTAATAATATCATTTTCATCTACTTCAAGTTCTAATAGAAAATTATTTAGTTCGCCAATAACAGCAAGTGGTGTTTGAGGAGTTACCAACTCTCCCTTTTCTTTTAGCACATCATATAATTTTCCATTTACTTCGCTGGTAATTCTATAATCGTTTTGTATTTTTTCTGTAAGGTTATAATTTACTTTAGCCTTTTCAAACTCATTTTCTAATTGTGTTTTTATTTGAGCAAATTTACTTTTTGATGTGAGATAATTAGTTTTTGATGTTTCGTAGGCTAGTTTCCTTTGATCAAAATCTACTTGTGTGCCAATATTTTGTTCCC
>CAIXZI010000678.1 GCA_903923915.1 uncultured Bacteroidota bacterium | reverse complement strand
TACACGGATAACAAGCACTTCTTTTGCGCCGCTGTTATCTGCTACTGCTAATCTCGATTCGTTTTGTACCATTATTTCTTATTTGTTGATTTGTTGAATTATTGATTTATTGATTTCATTCTATAACTCAAAAACTCTATAATTCTCTAATTGTTTCTTACTTAGCTTTTTCAATTACTTCTACCAAACGCCAGTTTTTTGTTTTGCTTAACGGGCGAGTTTCCATAATACGTACAGTATCACCAATTGAGCACTCGTTTTTTTCGTCGTGCGCCACAAAAGTAGATGTTTTATTTAAGAACTTACCATATTTTGCGTGTTTTACTTTACGTTCAACCGCAACAACGATAGATTTCTCCATTTTGTTACTTTTTACAACACCCACTTTTTCTTTTCTAAAGTTTCTGGTTGCTTCTGCGCTTTCTACTGTTTTATTTTCCATTTTTAATCTTAATCAATAATTATTTAGAGGCGTTACTTTTTTTAGTAAGCTCTGTGCTTAAACGAGCAACTAACTTACGCGAAGTGCGTATAGTCATTGGGTTTTCTACCGGAGAAATTTGGTGACCAATGTTCATTTTAGTCAAACTTGCTTTTTCCTCTTGTATTTTTTCTTTCAATTCTTGAAGTGAAAGTGCTTCGATATCTTTTTGTTTCATTTTCTTTTAATTAGAAGTATTAAACTGCTTTTTCTTCTGCGTAATCTCTTCTTACGATGAATTTAGTTACGATTGGCAATTTTTGAGCCGCTAAACGTAAAGCTTCTTTTGCTGTTTCCATAGAAACGCCTTCTGCTTCAAATAAAATACGACCTGGTTTTACCGGAGCAACCCATAATTCTGGAGCACCTTTACCTTTACCCATACGTACCTCTGCAGGTTTTTTAGTAATTGGTTTGTCAGGGAAAATACGAATCCATACTTGTCCTTCACGTTTCATGAAACGAGTAATGGCAACACGGGCAGCTTCAATTTGACGAGCTGTTACCCAGCATCCTTGTGTAGCTTTTATGCCAAATGAACCAAAGGCTAATTGATCGCCACGTTTGGCGTTGCCTTTCATTTTCATTTTGTGCATTTTTCTATGCTTTGTTCTTTTTGGCTGTAACATTGTGTAAGTTTTCTATGTTATCTTAAAATTCTTAATTCTTAACTCTATTAATCTTCTTTACGTGGAGTGCGAGGCTTGTTAAATTTTGGTGCACCTTTGTCGCCACGGTCGTTTCTTTCGTTACGATCTCCGCCTGGTCTTGGTCCGCCTTCGCGTTTGTTATCTTTTTGCATTCCTTGGTTTGGAGATAAATCACGTTTACCATAAATTTCTCCTTTGCAAATCCAAACTTTTACGCCAATTAAACCGTAAGCTGTAAGTGCTTCGCCTAGTGCATAATCAATATCAGCACGGAACGTATGTAATGGAGTACGTCCTTCTTTGTACCACTCAGAACGAGCAATCTCAGCACCTTGTAAACGACCA
Organism: uncultured Bacteroidota bacterium; assembly: GCA_903923915.1. Classification (GTDB taxonomy): domain Bacteria; phylum Bacteroidota; class Bacteroidia; order B-17B0; family Aurantibacillaceae; genus PALSA-968. The sequence goes on along the minus strand of CAIXZI010000678.1, from coordinate 2,481 downwards.
GATACTTTAATTTTAATTCCTTCAGCACCCATACGCATGGTAGAACCAATTGCCATTTTAGAAGCACGACGATAAGAAATACGTCCTTCAATTTGGCGCGCAATACTATCAGCAACTAAGCGTGCATCAAGCTCTGGGCGTTTAATTTCAAATATATTAATTTGAACTTCTTTTTTAGTAACTTTTTTAAGCTCCTCTTTTAATTTATCAACTTCTTTACCACCTTTTCCGATAATGATACCCGGACGTGCAGTGTGTATAGTAACAGTAATAAGTTTTAAAGTACGTTCAATAACAATTTTAGAAATGCTGCCTTTTGGCAAACGAGCTCTAAGATATTTGCGTAAGTTAGTATCTTCTACTAATTTTTCAGAAAAATCTTTTCCGCCAAACCAGTTAGAATCCCATCCTTTAATAATGCCTAAGCGTAAACCTATAGGGTTTGATTTTTGTCCCATCCTTCTATTTTGTTTGTTTTGAACCTATTACTAATGTTACGTGATTTGAGCGTTTTCTCATGCGGTAAGCTCTACCTTGTGGTGCTGGTAACATACGTTTTGTCATCAAAGCGCTATCAACCATTACTGCTGTTACATATAGACTGTTTTCTTCTGGTCTTGAACCCGTTTTTTGCTCGTAGTTAGCAATTGCAGAGGTTAACAGTTTTTCTAAACGTTTTGCTGGATGTTTAGTATTAAATTTTAGGATATTAAGTGCTAAATAAACTTCTTTTCCACGAACTAAATCGGCTACCATGCGCATTTTGCGTGGTGATGTTGGACAGCTGTTTAGCTTTGCAAAGTAGGTACTTTTATTTGCCTCCTTGCGAGCTTCAGCCACTAATCTTTTTCTATTGCCCATTGTTAAATTTTTATCTAATTATTATTTTTTATTGTGACCAGCGTGGCCTTTGAATATACGAGTAGGAGAAAATTCACCTAACTTATGACCAACCATATTTTCTGTTACATAAACCGGAACAAATTTGTTTCCGTTGTGTACAGCAAACGTATGTCCAACAAATTCTGGTGGAATTGTTGAGCGACGAGCCCAAGTTTTAATAACCGATTTTTTACCGCTTTTATCCATTTTCTCCACTTTTTCAGCGACGTTATGGTCTATAAAAGGGCCTTTTTTTAATGATCTTGCCATGTTTTTTTGTTTTTGTTCTGAAACTCCTTAAAGAGCCATTAAACTATTAATTATTTTTTTCTTCTTTCTATGATATGTTTACTAGAAGCTTTTTTCGGGTAACGAGTTTTTAAACCTTTAGATTTTAAACCTTTACGAGAACGTGGATGTCCACCTGAAGCTCTACCTTCACCACCACCCATCGGGTGATCTACCGGGTTCATTGCTACTGGACGTGTACGAGGACGACGACCCATCCAACGATTACGACCTGCTTTACCAGATACTTCTAAGCTATGATCAGGGTTTGATACCGAACCAATTGTTGCTTTACAAGTAATTAAAATCATACGAACTTCACCTGATGGCATACGCAATACTGCATATTTACCTTCTCGTGCAGAAAGCTGAGCGTAAGAACCTGCGCTACGTGCTAATGCTGCACCTTGACCAGGACGTAACTCAATGTTGTGAATGATTGTACCTAATGGAACATCACTTAATAACATAGTGTTACCAACTTCAGGGGTTGCAGTTTTGCCAGACATAAGTTTAGCATCAACTTTTAACCCATGTGGTGCAATGATATAACGTTTTTCGCCATCAGCATAATGCAATAATGCAATACGTGCTGTACGGTTTGGATCGTACTCAATTGTTTTTACAGTAGCCGGAATTCCGTCTTTATCTCTTTTAAAATCAATAATACGGTATTGTTTTTTGTGCCCACCGCCCATATAACGCATGGTCATTTTACCGCTGTCGTTACGACCGCCAGAACGAGTCTGCGTGCCGATAAGACTTTTTTCCGGTCTGTTAGTGGTAATTTCAGAGAAATCGCCTACCAACTTAAAACGTTGTCCGGGTGTTAGTGGTCTGAATTTTTTTAGTGCCATTTTCTTTCTACTTAAAAATTATATACTTGCGTAAAAATCTATTTTATCTCCGTCTTTTAGGGTAACAACCGCTTTTTTGTTGCGGTTAACTCTTCCAATAGCTACACCTTGTGTAGTGTTACGAGTTTTAACTTTACCTACGTATTGTTGAGTGTTTACGCTGGTTACAGTTACGCCGTAAATTTTTTCTACAGCTGCTCTAATTTCTACTTTGTTAGCTCTTTTATCTACTACAAATCCGTAACGGTTAAACGTATCAGCTTGAGCAGTATATTTTTCTGTGATGATGGGTTTAATTAATACTTCCATTTTCTTAGCTTAAAATATTTTCGATTACTTTTAACGAGCCTTCTGAAATAATAACGTTACCTGCGTTTAGTATATCGTATGTGTTGATATCGGTAGCGTTTACAACTTTAGCACCTTGTAAATTACGAGCCGACAAATATACGTT
>CAIXZI010000677.1 GCA_903923915.1 uncultured Bacteroidota bacterium | reverse complement strand
TTTTTCATCGTTTCGGCATCCATTTTTTTACGTTGCGTTAATAACAAGAATGGCGATGTTGCTATAAAAAAAACACTTATTAATAAAAATGCGTCTGTATAAGAAAGTAGTGCGCTTTGCTGCATAATGGTTCCATCTAACATTTTATATGCTGCATTATTTGCGCCTAAAGCATTAGCTCCACCTTTGGCAATGGCGGCTTGCGCCATAGTTTGCACACGATTGATTACTTCAGGATCGTTAGGTTGTAAGTTACTAACCAAATCTGTGCGATGAACTGCCATACGATTAAAAATAAATGTATTCATTACGGCAATTCCAACAGAGCCACCAAGCTGACGTATCATGTTTGTCAACGAAATTCCAGATGGCATTTCTTGAGGTTTTAAGCCCGATACAGCCTGATTAATTAATGGAACTGTTAGCATAGCTGTGCCTAATCCTCTAAAAATATTTGGCCAAAAGAAAAATGAATTTCCCGAATTTAAATTTGCTAAAGAGCCTGTGTATCCATGCAATATAAAAAATATAAATCCTAAAACTACAAACACAACAGGCGGCACACCACCTTGTATTCCTCGTCCAATAAAAGGCATAACTAAAATTGCAGTTACAGCGGCCGGTATAAGCCCAATGCCGGTTTCGGTAGGTGTAAAACCAAGTACGCGTTGTGCTAATACCGGAAAAATAAATACAGAAGAGAACATGCCAAACCCTACAGTAAACGTAAGGATATTACTTACGGCCAAATTTCTATTCTTTAAAACATGTAGGTTTATTACAGGTGTTTTTGTTTTCAATTCCCAAATAATAAAGGTTGCTAAACCAACAAATGCAAGACAAGCCATAGTTGTTATTGTTTTAGATTCAAACCAATCATCAGCTTCGCCACGTTCTAAAAAATACTGCAAAGACGCCACACCTATTATTAATGCCAGTATTCCAACATAATCTATTTTTATAGATTTTCTGTCGATAGATAATTCTTCGGGTTTTTTATCAATAAAAGTATAGGCAAGAATTCCCGCTAAAATTCCAATTGGAATGTTGATATAAAATATTAGTGGCCACGAATAATTATCGATGATAATACCGCCCAGCGATGGACCAATAGCGGGACCAAGTACAATACCCATTCCGAAAATGGCAGAAGCCATAGGGCGTTTTTTTATCTCAAACACATCAAATAAAATACCTTGTGATGTGGATAATAAAGCACCTCCGCCAATACCTTGCATAAAGCGCCACAATACTAATGAAATCAAGCTACTAGCTTGTCCGCACATGTAAGATGAAATAGTAAAAATAATAATAGACGTGATGTAATAATTTTTTCTCCCAAAGTATCTTGCCAAAAAACCTGTCATAGGAATGATAATTACGTTAGCAATGGCATAACCTGTAATTACCCATGAAGTATCTTCGATGGTGGCACCAAGGTTTCCGCTAATTTGTGATAAGGCTACGTTTACAATAGATGTATCAATCAACTCCATAATAGCAGCAGCAATTACAGTAATCACTATAATAGCGCGCTTTAAACCCGAAGGAAGTATAGGTGTTTCGGCGCTCATTTTATTTTTCTACTTCAACAGTAACACTTAAACCCGCACGTAGCATATCTTTATATTGTGCTTGGTTTGTAATAGTAATTTTTACTGGCACACGTTGTGTTACTTTTACAAAATTACCTGTAGCATTATCGGGAGGAAGCAATGAATATTTAGCTCCCGTGGCTTCACTCAGCGATGCAATAGTTCCTTTGATAGTTACATCCGGAAAACCATCTACAAAAATAGCTACTTCTTTACCTACTTTTAAATGTTCTATTTGTGTTTCTTTAAAGTTGGCAACAATCCAAAAATCAGAATTGTTTACAATAGTAAAAAGTGTTTGTCCGGCTTGTACAAATTGTCCTTTTTCTAAATTTAATTTACCGGTTTTACCTTCTCCTTGCGAATAAATTTTTGTGTAAGTCAATCTTAAATTTGCAGCATCTAGTGCGGCTTTGCGTGTATTGATAACCGCTTCTGCTTTTTTTATGGCTGCATTAGATGTAGCTATTTGAGCTGCTGCTAAACTAATCTGATCATTGTTTGCATCAAATTGTTTTTGTTGTGTCTCCACATTTGATTTAGAATCATCTAATTGTTTTTTAGTGATGGAGTTGTCATTAAATAAAGCCTGATCTCTTTTTAAGTCGTTGTTGGCTTTATCAATTCTTGTTTTTTGAACGCCTGCATTTGCCTCCGCCACCTTAGCATTCATTTGCGCATTAACCAACTGTGCCTTTGCGTTTTCTAAATCGGCTTCAGCTTGCGCAACATCCGCTTCGGCTTGTGCTTTAGCAATGGTATATTCTCTGTCATCAATCTTTAAAAGTAAATTTCCTTTTTTTACCGCCTGATAATCATTTAAAGGAAGGCTATCTACATAACCACCCACGCGTGCAATAACCGGCATACTGTAACATTCTACCGCGGCGTTATCTGTACTCTCGTGTTTTAAAGCGTGCCACACACTCTTTATGCCAAAAAAAGCAGCAACAGTTATACCTGCCATTAAAATGTATATAACCGGACTTTTCTTTTTTTTCTCTTGTGCAATTTCTTGTTCCATAAGATGGTTTTTAATTTATGGCAACAAAGGTAAAGCAACTTTACTAAATAGTCAAGTTAATTTACTATTATTTTTTTATTATATTTGCAATAAGCTAATCAACAATGAAAAACTTAGATAAAGAGCTCCAAAAAACCCAAGCATTTAGCCAACACAGCTGGGGCAAAGCTATTAGTAAACTAAAAAAACACTTTGATGTTTGGGTTAGCGAACAATTATTAGCGCATAATATTGATGATTTTAAGCATGCTTATATGCCTTTAATAATGAATATTGATGTGGATGGTGTTACCAATACCGATTTAGCAAAGCGCGCCGGCATTACCAAACAAGGTATGAGCCAAGTGGTGCAGGAGTTAGAAGAAAAAAAGTACATTAAAATCCAGCTTAACCCCGATGATAAACGTAGTTCTATTATTCATTTAACAGATAAAGGAAAAGAGTTTATTTTAACCTGTCGCGGTCGCCAAAAAGAACTACATGCCGATTTGCAAAAACGTTTTGGTAAGAAAAAATTTGAAATGGTACTTGATGCCATGTTTGAAGTAGTGGCTTATCACGAAGAAGAAAACAAAAAGAAGTCTTCTAAAAAACTTTAAAATAAATCATCAAATAAATTTGTTTGCGCATTGTGTTTATTAATAAATATCTTGGTATTCAGTTTTAATCGTTCGGGCTCTCCCATAAATTTTTTAACCGAAATTTGAAATAATTTTTTAATGCTTTCGGCAATGTTTCCTTCTCCACTCATGCGTGTACCATATCGAGAATCATTTACTTGTCCGCCATGGCAATCGCTAATTTGGTTCAAAACCTTTTGCGCTCTGTCGGGATAATTTTTTTCCAGCCAATCTTTAAAAACAGTACCAATAGCACCATTTAAACGCACAATAGTATAGCCGGCACGTTTTGCGCCATGGCCAGCTGCCATTTTAATTACATTGGGTATATCGTGTGATGTTATACCCGGAATAATGGGCGCTACCATTACACCCACCGGTATGCCTGCTTTGCTTAATTCTTCTATAGCGTTAAATCTTTGTTTGTAGGTAGTGGTGCGAGGTTCAAGCTGTATGCGCGTTTTTTCGTTAGTAGAGGTAATGGTTATCATTACATGAACTAAGTTTAATTTTGAAAGTTCTTGCAATAAATCTATATCGCGGGTAATCATGCTGTTTTTAGTAATCATACTTACCGGATGCTTATATTTTAGTACAGTTTCTAAAATGCCGCGCGTTAATTTTAATTTTTTTTCAATGGGCTGGTAACAATCTGTATTACCCGAAAGCATGATGGGTAAAGGTTCCCAATCTTTTTTATTAAATTGTTTTTCTAATGCTTCTGTAATATTTTGCTTCACTAAAATCTTTTGTTCAAAATCTAAACCTGCACTGTAACCCCAATACTCATGCGTTACACGGGCATAGCAATACAAGCAACCGTGCTCGCAACCCTGATACGGATTCATAGAATAAGCTCTGCCAATATCCGGACTATCAACCTTGTTTATAAACGTTTTTGGATACGTATTTATGTATTGCGTTTTATTTGTGTACCCGGCTTCTTCATCAAGTCCTTCAATATGAAATGCACCAACCACCTGTTTTTCAAAACGATTGTGCGTATTTATTTGCGCACCTCGTCCTTTCAAATATTTATCATCCTCATTTGCCATTTCTAATTCGTTTTTGCGTACAGCTAAATTACTAAATAAATTAGCATTACTTAACTAAATATATTAGCAATATTTTAAATCTTGAATTTAATTTTTGGGCGTTTCGGCGATTACGCCGTCGGGTTTTACACTTTAATCTTTTTATGATTTAGCTTATTGTTTTAGTTTTTTATTTTGCTTCGCAGAATGCTGCGCATTTCATAAAAAGGATTTCCGTTGCAATCCCTAACGCAAATAAAAAACCCATAAAAGAAAATTCTTTCATGGGTTTTAGCAAATTACTTTATGTAATTATTTTTGAATAGTAATTTTAGTTTTATTCAACTCGTTTCCATTATCAATAATAACATAATACATACCCGACATAAGCGTGGAAGTATTAATTGCATTTACATTAGATGAATTAATGTTTTGCGATAAAACTTCTCTACCTAAAGCATCCATAAATTTTAAACTGGCGTTATCATAATCTGCACTTACATTTACAAAAATGGTATTGGTTGCCGGGTTTGGAAAAACAGATACAAACGATTTTTTATTAAATGTAACCTGCGCAATATTTGAATATTTATAACTGCCATTGTAATCAGTTTGTTTTAGACGATAGTAATTAATTCCTGGATATGGATTCAAATCATACGTTCTGTAATTTAAGGTAGTTCTGCTATTGCCGTTTAAAGCTTCAGAATTTATCTCTTTAAAGAAATCGAAATTAACGCCATCTTTACTTTTCTCTAACGTAAAGTATTTGTTGTTTGTTTCTGTAGCAGTGGCCCAATTTAAATCGGTTGTATTATTAACTGGCGATGCCGTAAAATAAAGCAACTCAATAGGCAGCGGGTCTTTAGTAGATGTATGAGAAGCCAATGTAAACGGACTGAAATTAGTTACAACTCCACTTGTTATGATAGTACCAGCTGTAGTGTTACCTGTATAACCACCATTACCATGATTTTTCCAAGCATTGCTACCTGCATCGTAACGTGCAACAAGTAATGTATCAAGGTCGGTTACTCCGCAACTATTAGCATCCCAACTTAGCGTAACACTTAATGTAGATAAACGCTTATCACTTCCAGCTTGGTACGGTTGGTTAAGCATTATTATAAATGTTGGTTCTATCATCTTTGTATTTGCTTTTTTTGGAAATGATGAT
>CAIXZI010000676.1 GCA_903923915.1 uncultured Bacteroidota bacterium | reverse complement strand
GTTATTGCCACCAACGGCAAATGGTAAAATTCCGCTAATCTTTCAAGGTCGAAGTTAGATAACATATATTATATAATAACACATAATATATATAGATAAATGAAAACCTGAATCGAGAGAAAACGTTTATAAAATGCCTTTGCTTTTCTTTGCTCTCTTGCGATATGTCGGTTTGAATTCATTCATAAATGTTTTTAATACACTCCTCTTTTTCTTTGCCGGCTTTTGCTCTTCAAAATCATCCTCATAATTCATATAAATATCATCTAAAACAAAATCGGTAGGTTCTCAAAAAATTGAAATTAAAAACCACCATACCATAAACGATATTGAAAAACCAAGTATTCTTTTCATCACCCCCGATAAATCTCATTTATTGGCTGAAGCTCTTAGTAAATTTAAAGGCAAAAGCGTTTTAATTATTACAGAAAAACAAGGGCTTGCCAAGGTTGGCGCGGCCATTAATTTTATTGTAGAAGAAAGTAAACAAAAATTTGAATTAAATAAAAATGCGGCAGCTAAAGCTGGCTTAAATGTTGGTTCTAGTATTGAAAAATTGGCTGCAAGTGTTATTAATTAAATGAAAGGGCTAAAAAACATATCTATTATTTGTTTATTGCTATTAGTAGCAATACAAAATGGTATGGCCCAAGCCAACCGGGTAGAAAAAGCCCTTGAGTTATTTTCTGCCAAAAAATTAGATTCTGCCAAAGTAATTATAGACCAAGCTATTCAAAACCCTGAATCTGTGAAAGATTACCAAGCCTGGATGGTGCGTGGTTTTATTTATAAAGATCTTTACAAAGCCAATGAAATTAATAACATACTTTCTCCATACAGAGATAGCGCAACGGTTTCGTTTATACAATCGCTACAACTAGATGTAGAAAATAAAAATACGCAAAAAGAAGTGGTTGTTAAATCGTTAAATTATCTGGCATCCTTATATCATAACGATATTAATAAAACGCTAGACACCCTGTATTATCAGCAATCTTTAACAAACTCAGATAAACATAAAGCCATAAAAAAAGTAATTGACCCAACTTTTAATGAAAGAAAATATAACTATGATGTTTATTCGGTAATTGGCTCTATGTTTGAAAAAGGGTACGAACATAGCATGTCTAAAAACTTGCTTGATTTAGCTAAAACATACTTATTAAAGGCTTACGAAATAAACTCAAACACCGATTTTATTAATAAAAATTTAGGTGTTTTATATTACAATCAGGCAGTAGATATTATCAAAAAAATGGATTATGATGTGCCTCTTGATCAATTGCCTGTTTATCAAGATCAATCAGTTAAAATGGGGCAACAAGCCTTACCTTATCTACTAAAAGCACATCAAATAAACCCGGTAGATAAATCGGTAATTGAAGGGCTTGCAGGTATTTATTACTTACTTAATAATACCGAAAAATATAATGAGTATAAAAAGAAGTTTGAGGAGATGAACAAGCACTAAATGAACTTTAAATTTACCATAGGAAAAAAAATTGGAGCGGGTTTTGCCTTGGTAATTTTATTTACGCTAATTGCTTTTATTTATACCAACGTAATTATAAACGAAAGTAAAAGAAAAACACTTGAATAACTATTTTTTACACGC
>CAIXZI010000675.1 GCA_903923915.1 uncultured Bacteroidota bacterium | reverse complement strand
GTTTAGCTTCTTCGGAACGTGGCTTTTTAAGTGCAATACGGTGGGCTTCTGTTAAAGGTTTTCCTTTACGTGCTTTTGATAGATTTTTTCTATGTTCCTCAGAAGGAAGTATGCCTTTTTTTGCTTTTGATATACGCAATCGTGCTTCTGCTGATCTAACTGCGCCCGAGGATCCTTCTCCGCCGTCGGTTCTATTGTTTAATATTCCGGTTCCTAAATCTTTACGACCGTATAACTTAATAAGTCTTTTTTCAAGAGTAAATGCGTCAGATTCTGACAAATGCACTGCAACTAATTTTACTGCATCGGGAGAGCCTTTTCGGTAAGCTCGGTTACCCTTGCCCTTTCCACAATAGTACGGAGTTCCGTTATCTCTTAGATATAGATAAACGTAATATTCGCAATTCATTTCTTATTATTTTTTTCAATAGCAAATTCACGAGATTGGATTTGTTTAGCCCAGTTCACACATTTGGTCAGTTGATTTTCCAACAGTTTTTTCTGTATGATCTTGCTTTCTAATTTAGTTAAAATGATTTCACGTAACCCAGGGTTTTGACTACGATCGCCAACAGCGGCTCTAGTAGCAATATCATGTGTAATGCTGGCTACTTTATTATCTAAAGTTAGTAATTCGCGGGCTGTATTGTAAGCACGGTTTTTGTCGGCTATACACCAGCTAAGTGCAGTTCTGGTACTGGCAAAAACTCCTATATCAGTGGCTGCACAAGATACCCGATATCCTGGGTGTACAGGCTCTATACGGTAATGCCCAAATACTTCATAAACACCATTGTTGTTTTTCCAGATTGTATTGGAAAGTATGTCACGATACTCTTGTTTAAATAGTCGGTCAAGTTCTTGATCTGTTTTCATTTAGATATACTGTGTACAATTAGCCCAATTATAGCGGCTGATAGGAATCCAATAATGCCGATACCCCAGGAAACAAGGCGATCATTACCTTTTTCGGCCATTTTACTCACAGTATCTTTAACTTCCTTAACCATAGTGGCTACACTATTAATTTTATTGTCAAGATTGTATAATTTTTCGTTAAGTGCATTATATCGTTCGGCGCAAAGTTCTACATGCGCTTCGAGGCTCTTTTTTTCTATATCAGTTGGCTCAAGCATAATTAGTCTCCATTATATATTTATGGAAATAGGTGCAAACCAAATATTCTGTCTGGGGCCATCTGTGACTAATACCGTATCAATATCTGGATTGTTATCAAGATCTCGTAGCATGGGTACACCACTAGCATCTGCCCGTAATACCGATACAGGGTCGGACTCTGGGCCATACGTGCCATCGGTTTCGGTTTCAAATTCAAACATCCAACGGGTTCCAGTTTGATCCTGGATAGGGTCTGTGAGCTCAAATAATTGTGTACGGAGGCTTAGTATCTGCGTGATTGTTTCCCAATTTCGTTGTTGATTGCGACTACGATTCCAGGTTTCGCTGTCTCTAATCACTTGTCCAGCATGATCTTGAAACGGCATACGAGCAACTTTACAATGTCCGGTTATACCGGTGGCTGTAATATCAAATAACGTTTGGCAGGCAAATTTCATCTGGCATTCCGACTTAATTCCCACAAGATCTCTACTTGTTCACACAAGTGATTAAGTTCGGCATTATCGCGACGAGCTTGAAAAATTTCTACCCAACGTTTTGAACTTTCTAAGTCCTGTAGTTCTTGTTGAAGTTTAGGGTCTTGGCAATGTAATTCTCGTTTGGTCTGGCCAGGAGATCGTGCATACACAGTACGCCCACCATCAGGGCTTTCAAACACTGTTAATTCTGTAATTTTGCTAACCATCATAATGAAGTATTTAAGTTATTATAACATTACTATTATATAAGTCAACAAAAAACCCACCGAAGTGGGCTTTTGTATATAACAACAAAGTTACTTAAGATGCAATAGTTGTTGAAATAAATGTAGCAGTGTTAGCAGCAGAACCAGCACCAATTGTTCCATTAGCTGACTGAGCTTGTGCAAGGAACGTAGCAACGTTAGCAAATGAACCTGTTGGGTAGATGCCTAATGCAATTGTTGTTCCGGTTGGAACTTGATACAAAGCAACTGTAGATACTTGTTGGATAGCCTGGATAACGTTAGCAACGTAACCATTAACACCACCTGCTGTAGTTAAAGCAGCGTTAGCAGTAATTGTATAGAAATCTAACTTAGGACCAGCTACTTGAACAGGACCTTGGATAGCGATGTTAGCTGTTTGAGCGACTGAACCGTTTAATACGTCGGTTGCGAATACTGGTTGTGATCCGCCTGATACGGGGGTAATATATGCCATTTTAAATCTCCTTAATATATGGCCTCAATGGGCCTACTTTTATTTATACCTTTCGGCAAAAATCAGGAGTTAGCCACTGGTTCTGGGTTATTTAATTGGCGATTTGCCGCTGTAAATCCGCCGGCTAAACGATTTACAGCCTTGGCCATACCTGCGCCTGTGGCCATTACCCAGCCTTCTTGTCCAGGATGTTGTAGATCTAATTGACCCAGCATATCCATTTTGATTTCATGTAACAATTCCCAGGCAGTAAATGCTGCGGCCATGCCGCTTAGGTTACTACGGGGGCTTTGTAAATATTCTACAATGCTATTGAACTTTTTAGGAGTTACTCGTTGTTGTAACCAAGGTCCAAACTGTACCAATAAATTCTCAAATCCGGTGCCCACACGACTATTAATATAGTCTACACACAACTTGGGCAAATCTGTGATTTGTAATGCGCGAAGTTCTGCAGGATTAAACAATTGATCAATGGCTGCGCCCTGGGTATTATAAATGTTTTTAACTTGCTGTACTAGCTCTTTGCTTGGTTTTACATTTTCTTTAGAATACACCGGTTCTAATAATAATAAGCCGGGAACCTTTTTAAATTGTATGTTCCCGAGAGGTTCTTTGGGTGCGCCGGGTTCTGCATATTTTGTGTG
>CAIXZI010000674.1 GCA_903923915.1 uncultured Bacteroidota bacterium | reverse complement strand
TGTTAATCCCGGACAAAATTTTCAATACTATAGAGGCGGAGGCTTTGCTCAGCTTAGTAAGCGCTTTTTCAAAAATAAACTAAAAGTGCTTGCTTCTGCCAGAGTAGATAAAGTGCAATACTTTCAACCGGTTGTAAACCCTCGTGCTGCTATCGTTTACACGCTTAAAGAAAAACATAATTTTAGATTGTCTTATCAAAACGGATATAGATTTCCATCTTTATTTGAAGCATTTTCGTATGTAAATAATGGAGGCGTTCGTCGTATTGGCGGTTTACCAATCATGTCTCAAAAAGATCAAATATTTGAGAACTCTTACACAAGTACATCGGTTACAAATTATATTAATGCCGTAAATACCGATATAAACTCACACGGCTTAACGCAAGCTGCTGCTATTAATAAAGAGAAAGGATTATTAACCCAATCAACCTACACTTACATTAAGCCTGAGTACCTTAATTCTGTTGAGTTTGGTTATAAGAGTATTTTATTTAAAAATAAACTTATTGTTGACTTAGATGCCTACTACAGCTCATATCAAAATTTTATTGGATACGTTGATGTTTATAAACCCAACAAGGGTACAATTGGAAAAGACGATTCAACTGCAAATTATGCTTACAATAACAAAACACAAAGCACCAAATACCGCATGTACACTAACGCCCAGACAACCGTATATAACCAAGGTGCTTCTTTAGGATTAACCTATAATTTCTATAAAACATTTACCATTTCGGCTAATGCCTCGTATGCACAATTAATTACCAATACAAATGATGCTTTAGTTGCTGCCTTTAATACGCCAAAATATATTACCAATGTTTCTTTTGGAAACAGAGAGTTGTTTAAGAATTTTGGATTTAACGTTACCTGGCGCTGGCAAGATGCATTTTACTGGCAAAGTCCTTTAGCAAGTGGAAATGTATCAGCATACAATACCATTGATGCACAGGTAAATTATCGCATTCCTAAATTTGGTGCAACAATAAAAGTAGGTGGTACTAATCTTGCAAACAATCAGTTTGTACAATACGTGGGCGGACCAACCATAGGAGGGTTTTATTACACAGCCATTTCATTTGAAGGACTCCTTAAATAAATAAAAAAGAAAATATGCCGCTAACAGAAGAAATACCTAAAGAAAAAAACAATTTGTATCCCGTTTTCTTAAAATTAGAAAACTTTAAATTGCTTATTGTTGGCGGTGGAAACGTTGCGCTCGAAAAAATAAGCTCTGTTTTAAAAAATAGCCCGAAGACAGAAATTACATTAGTTTCTGTAAGCGTAAATGAAGAAATAAAACAATTGCAAAAGGATTTTTCGAGTTTACAAATTATAGAACGTGCATTTCAAGAAAGTGATTTAGACAGCGTCGATTTTGTTATCATTGCCATTAACAATAAAGAAACAAGCGCATCTATAAAACAATTAGCAACGCAAAGAAAAATTATAACCAACGTAGCGGATACACCAGAGCAGTGTGATTTTTACTTAGGTTCTATCGTTCAGAAAGGAAATATAAAAATTGCTATTTCAACTAACGGGAAGTCTCCAACGTTGGCAAAGCGTTTGCGTGAAACATTTGACCAAGCAGTTCCTTATGAGATAAATGATTCTATCGACAATCTTATAAAGATTAGAAAAAATCTTAATGGAAATTTTTCTGAGAAAGTAAAACAACTTAATGAAATCACTTCGGTATTAGCTGACGGAAAACCTAAAAAGAAAAAAAGACTAATTAGCAATAAACGAATAGTAGTTTACAGTTTAACCGCACCTGCATTGCTTATTGCCGGTTATTTACTTTCTATGTATTTGCCACCTAATGTAATTGGTGGTTATGCTCAAAAGTTAGCATCAAGTATAGACTCTTCTATATTGCTGTATATTTTAGCCGGCTTCACCGCTCAAATGATAGATGGTGCATTGGGCATGGCCTATGGTTTAACAGCATCATCTTTTCTTCTTTCGGTTGGCGTGCCTCCGGCAGCTTCAAGTGCCAGTGTCCACGCTTCAGAAATTTTTACAAGTGGTGTATCTGGTTTAATGCACTTAAAATTTGGTAATGTAAATTCTAAACTATTTAAAACATTATTAATTCCGGGTGTGTTAGGAGCCATTTTGGGAGCTTACTTATTAACCTCTTTAGAAAACTACAACTACATTCTCAAGCCAATTATATCTTCGTACACACTTTTCTTAGGAATACTTATAATTTTTAAAGCACTTAAAAAAGATAAAATACGTGAAAAAATTAAGCGTATTTTTCCTTTAGCTTTAGTAGGTGGACTTATGGATTCTATTGGCGGCGGCGGCTGGGGACCTATTGTTTCTTCTACGTTAATTGCTGGCGGAAGAAATGCACGCTTTACCATTGGCTCTGTTAATCTGGCTGAGTTTTTTGTTTCATTAGCAAGCTCCATAACTTTCTTTACAATAATAGGCTTAACTCATTGGGCAATTATTGCCGGATTAATTATTGGTGGAGTTATTGCGGCACCCATAGCAGCTTATTTAGCCAATAAAATACCAACTAAAACAATTATGATTTTAGTTGGCATAGTAGTAATTATTTCAAGTTTAAAACGAATATTTTTTTAAAATAAATTATGATAACAACAGATGTAACGATAATTGGCGCAGGCCCTGTAGGTTTATTTGCCATTTTTGAATTAGGTTTATTAAAACTGAGAACCCACTTAATTGATTTTCTTCCTCAAGCAGGTGGGCAACTTTCTGAGATATATCCTAAGAAACCAATTTATGATATTCCGGGCTATCCGACGGTTTTAGCTCAGGAACTAGTTGATAATCTTTTAAAGCAAGCTGAGCCTTTCAAACCAAGTTTTACCTTTGGCGAACGAGTAGAAACGTTAGAAAAAATTGGCGAACGAGATTTTGTAATCACCACTAATTTGGGAACTAAAATTAATTCGAGCGTGGTAGTTATTGCAGGCGGACTTGGATGCTTTGAGCCACGCAAGCCTGATACCATTGGTTTAACCAATTTTGAAAATGGAAAGGGAATTAGTTATGTGGTACTTGACCCTGAAAAATATCGCGACAAAAAAATTGTAATTGCAGGTGGCGGAGATAGCGCTTTAGATTGGACTATCTTTCTGGCCGATATTGCAAAGGAAATAACACTTGTCCATCGCAGTGAATCATTTCGTGGAGCACCAGATTCGGTAAGTAAAGTTCAAAAACTGGCTGCAGAAAAGAAAATTAATCTATTGCTAAACACACAACTTACTGAAGTGCAAGGTGGCAATCATTTAGAAAAAGTAATTGTAACAAACCTTAAAACAAATGAAGTAAGTAGTATTGAAGCTGAAAATGTAATTCCACTTTTTGGCTTAAGTCCTAAACTTGGGCCAATTGAAGGTTGGGGGTTAAATATTGATAAAAGTGCCATTGAAGTAAATACAGATGATTACTCTACGAATATCCCCGGCATTTATGCTATTGGTGATATAAACACCTATAAAAACAAATTGAAATTAATTTTATGTGGGTTTCATGAATCAGCCTTAATGGCTCATAGCGCCTATAAATACATAAATCCCGGTGTAAAATACACCATGAAATATACCACGGTAAACGGTGTAAATTCATTCTAATAAATTATCTTTATAGTATAAATTACGCAATGAAAATTAACATAAAAAGAATAGATAACGATTTTAACATGGAAGCTATTAATGAAGATGGTAACTCTTTATTAATGGATGGAGCCGAAGATATTGGCGGACATGGAAAAGGTATGCGCCCTATGCAATTACTTTTAGCTGCCGTTGGCGGATGCAGTGCTATTGATGTGATTTTAATTTTAAAGAAACAAAAACAAATTATAGAATCGTTTGAAATAGAAGTAGATGGCGAGCGTGAGAAAATAGAAGACTACAACTTATTTAGAGATATTTGTTTGCATTTTAAAATTAAAGGTCAGGTTGATTTTGATAAAGCAGAACGTGCCGTTAAATTATCTATCGAAAAATATTGTTCGGTATCTAAAACATTAGAACCCACTTCAAAAATTACTTATAAAATATCTATCAATTAGATTATGGAAAACAAACATTTTGAAACACAAGCTATACGCGCACAATTTGAACGTACATAAAATAATGAGCACTCAGTTCCTTTATATCTAACCTCAAGTTTTGTATTTGATACCGCAGAAGATATGCGCGCAGCTTTTGCTGAAGAAACGGATCCTTTTATTTATTCGCGCTATTCAAATCCTAATACCAGCGAGTTTGTAAATAAAATGTGCTTGCTTGAAGGTGCAGAAGCTGGTGTGGCTATGGCATCTGGCATGGCGGCTATTTACACAAGTTTGGCTGCTCTTTTAAAATCAGGAGACCATGTGGTGTCGTGTTCGTCTGTATTTGGAGCTACGCATACCATTTTTAGTAAATATTTTCCTAAATGGAATATTGATTATTCTTATTTCAATGCTAATCATCCGGAAGAAATAGAAAAAATTATCAAACCAAATACAAAAATTATTTATATCGAAACGCCTACCAATCCTGCTATTGAGGTAATTGATTTAGAGTTAGTGGGTAAAATCGCAAAAAAACATAATGTAATTTTAATCGTAGATAATTGCTTTGCTACCCCCTACATTCAACAGCCGATTAAGTACGGAGCAGATATTGTAATTCATTCTGCTACAAAATATATTGACGGACAAGGGCGTGTGCTTGGCGGTGTGGCAGTGGGCAGGGCAGATTTGATAAAAGAAATTTATTTATTTGGAAGAATTACGGGTCCATCATTATCTCCTTTCAACGCTTGGACTTTAAGCAAAAGCTTAGAAACATTAGCTATTAGAATTGAACGCCATAGCGAAAACGCTTTATACATTGCCGAGAAACTGGAAAGTCATGCTGCATTGCAATTTGTAAAATATCCTTTTCTGCCTTCGCACCCGCATTATAAAATCGCAAAAAAACAAATGAAATTAGGTGGAGGCATCATTACTTTTTCTTTAAAAGAGGGTTATGAAGCCGCAAAAAAAATGATGGATAAATTGCAAATGATAAAAATTTCTCCAAATCTTGGTGATTCACGAACTATTGCTACGCACCCTGCATCATCAACCCATTGCAAATTAAGCGAACAGGAAAGATTAGCTGTAGGTATTTTACCGGGTTTAATTCGTGTGTCTATTGGCTTAGAAAATAAAGAAGATATTTTAAACGATATTTTACAGGCACTTAACTAAATGCAACAAAAAATTTCACATATAAATGAATTAATAAAAGGTAAATCTCCTGAGGAGGCTTTGCTTGCTATTGCAACTACGTTTCCAAATAAGGTTGTTTTCTCCAGTAGTTTGGGTTACGAAGACCAAGTCATAACACATTTTATTTTTTCTAAAAATTTACCAATAACAATTTTCACTTTAGATACAGGCAGATTGTATAATGAAACATATTCTGTTTTACAAAGCACCTTAGAGCGATATAAAAAACCAATAAAAGTATTTTATCCGCAAACAACAGGGGTAGAAAAATTAGTCTCTGAAAAAGGACCTATAAGTTTTTACGAATCGGTTGAGAATAGAAAGGAATGTTGTTTTATAAGGAAAGTTGAACCACTACAAAGAGCTTTGCAAGGGTACGATGTTTGGATAACCGGCATTCGTGCAGAGCAATCTGATGGAAGAAAAGATATTCCTGCTGTGGAGTGGGATGAAGCAAACAAGATTATAAAATTTCATCCAATACTTAGTTGGACTTTAGATGAAGTGAAAAATTACATCGCTAAACATAACATTCCGTACAATCCCTTGCATGATAAAGGCTTTGTAAGCATTGGCTGTGCACCTTGTACAAGAGCAGTAAAAGCAGGAGAAAATTTTAGGGCCGGACGTTGGTGGTGGGAAGAAAACAATAAAAAAGAATGTGGATTACATTCAAATTAATAAAACAGAAATGAGTAAACAAAATATAGATTATTTAGATGAGCTGGAAGCGGAAGCTATTTACATTATGCGCGAAGTTGCCGGACAGTTTGA
>CAIXZI010000673.1 GCA_903923915.1 uncultured Bacteroidota bacterium | reverse complement strand
TTTTTGTAATCGTAATCTTTATCTTTTAAAAAGGCAACAAAATCTGCATAATCATTATCATTAATGGCAAAGGTTTGCGCATCTCCATTTAATTTTGGATTTTTAATAATGTATTGGGTGGCATAATCAAAAATTAAATTTTTAGCCACCAACATATACGTAATATCACTCATGGTTTGCGGCTCGGTTTGCACATCAGGTAAAATACCTGCACCATCGTAAACAATGCGCCCATTGCGGGTTTTAAAGGCTGTAATAAGTGAATCTGGCACATGATCAACACTACCATCTCTGTTGCGGTGTGTATAATCTAAAGCCTGAATACATCTTCCGCTTGGTATATAATATTTTGCTACCGTAACTTTTAACTGCGCATTATAAATAAGTGGTTTGGTTTGTTGCACCAAGCCTTTGCCGTAGGTACGCTGACCAATAATTACCGCTCTATCTAAATCTTGCAAAGAACCCGAAACAATTTCGGATGCCGAAGCTGAATTTCTATCAACCACAACCGCTAAAGGCATTGATACATCTATAGGGTTGTTTACTGTTTTAAATGCCTGTGTCCACTCTTTTGCACGACCTTTAGTAACGGCCACGTCAGTACCTTTTTCTACAAATAAATTTACAATATCAACAGCTTGTGTAAGCAATCCACCTGGGTTATCACGCAAATCAAGTATAAGCGATTTACAATTATTTTCGTTTTTCAATTTAAGAAATGCCGCTTTAACTTCTGCTGCCGCAGTTGGTGTAAACCCGGTAAGTTTTATGTAGCCAATTTCTTTATCTATCATGCCAAAGTAAGGCACATCTTTTACTTTAATATCTTCTCTTACAATATTAAATTCAATTGGTTTTGCAGTGCCCGGCCTTTCAATTAAAAGTTTTACCGGCGTACCAGATTGGCCTTTCATTAATTTACTTATTTCATCAGAGTTTTTGCCTTTTACCGAGATATCATTTATCTGAATAATAACATCGCCTGCTTTTATGCCTACTTTTAGTGCCGGAGAATTTTCGTAAGGTTCTGTAATGATTACTTTGTCTTTTATTTCGCGCACAGCGGCACCTATACCACCATACTGACCGGTTGTTACAATTTTATAATCTTCAATATCGTTTTCGGTGTAATATTCGGTGTATGGGTCCAACGACTGCAACATAGCATCAGACGCAGTTTTTATAAGCTCGCCCGGCTTTGTTTCATCCACATAATATAGGTTTACTTCTTTATAAAGCGAAGTAAAAATATCTATGTTTTTAGCCGCTTCAAATAAATCTTCGGTAAATGCAAACGAAATAATACTCACCGAAATTGTAACCGGAAGCAAAATGGCCAAAAATAATTTACGCTTTTTAATCATGATAAAAATTACTTGCCATAAAGGTAAGGTTTATATTTAAAAGATGCATTAGGATAATTTAGGCGCTACCCAAAATTCATACGGCGTGGGATTGAGATATTATTCTGTGCCAAATGATAAATAAACTTGTTTTGCTTTGCCGATTTTTATACCGATTTTTGTAGTCTCTTACATGTCGCTGCAAAACATACATATTGATTTTATATCAATACTTGAACAACTAAACAAAAGGAAAAACCTTTTTGTAAAGGGAGTTCATGGCTCGGGCTGGAGCTTTTTGTATTCTAAATGTTCCAAAGAGTTCAATAAAAACATCGTAATTATCTGCAACAACAATGAAGATGCACTTTATGTATTGAACGATTTACAAGTATTACAAGATAAAAAAGTTTTGTACCTACCTTTTAGTTATGTTAATGCTTACGATTTTGATAAGCCTCAAACGGCATCGCAACA
The DNA here is from genome assembly GCA_903923915.1 of uncultured Bacteroidota bacterium. GTDB lineage: Bacteria > Bacteroidota > Bacteroidia > B-17B0 > Aurantibacillaceae > PALSA-968. Next base: position 3,563 of record CAIXZI010000673.1, on the reverse strand, counting down.
ACAACGTATAGAAACACTGGAAAAAATAACTTCAAGCGATAAAAAAAATATTATTGTTACCTATACTGAAGCGTTATTTGAAAAGATACCCGGCAAAGCTGCTTTAAGCGAAAATACATTTAAGCTTGCTGTAAAAGAAAAATTATCTATTGAGTTTTTAGAAGAGTTTTTATTCTCTTATCATTTTCAGCGAGTTGATTTTGTTGCTGAGCCTGGTCAGTTTGCCATACGCGGCGGTATAATCGATGTATTTTCTTTTTCGGCCAATATGCCCTACCGTATAGAATTATTTGGCGATGAGATAGAGTCTATACGCAGCTTTGATGCGCTTACACAATTGTCAACAGCGCGTTATGAAAAGATACATATTACGCCCAATATTACCAGTGAAGGAATGTCGGAAAACAAGATTTGTTTTTTAGATACGTTACCTGATGATGATACATTAATCTTTTGCAAAGACAGCAATTACCTGATACAAAAAACCACACAGCTATTTGAAAAAGCAGTAAGTGCTTATGAGGCTTTAAACGAAACCACACAACAAGAACCTAAGAAATTGTTTTGCGATGTAGATGAATTAAAAATTGCCTTGCAAAAAAAGCAAATCATTGAAACAAGTGGTACGCCTGTATTTACGCATGATTTTGTAGAGCTTAACCAACAACCGCAACCTTCGTTCAATAAGAATTTCGAATTACTTTTTAAACATTTATTGGAGAACAAACAAAAAGGCTACAGCAATTTTTTATTTACCGATACCGAAAAACAAGCCGAGCGTTTACGTCAAATATTAAGCGATGTATCTAACACCAACCGCGTTGTAGAAAATTTATTTGAGACCATACATCTTAGCATACACGAAGGTTTTATTGATTACAGCAATAAACTTGCTTGTTATACCGACCATCAAATATTTGAACGTTATCATAAATATAAAACGCCGCAATCGTTTACCAAAACAGGCGAAGCGTTAACACTGAAAGAATTACAAAGCCTTAACCCGGGAGATTATGTGGTACACATCGATCATGGTATTGGGCGTTTTGCAGGCTTAGAGAAAATAAAAGTTGGAGACAAAACACAAGAAGCCGTTAAGCTTATTTATAAAGACAATGACGCTGTTTATGTAAGCATCACCTCCTTGCATCGCATTGCTAAATACACAGGCAAAGAAGGACAAGTGCCGCGCATGGACAAGCTGGGTTCTACACACTGGCAAACACTTAAACAAAAAACTAAAACACGCGTTAAGCAAGTCGCGTTTGATTTAATAAAACTATACGCCAAACGAAAAGCATCTAAAGGCCACGCCTTTGCACCTGATAATTATTTACAGCATGAGCTGGAAGCTTCTTTTATTTATGAAGATACACCTGATCAGGAAAAAACAACAACGGATGTAAAACGCGATATGGAAAAACCATATCCGATGGATAGATTGGTTTGCGGGGATGTTGGTTTTGGTAAAACAGAAATTGCTATACGTGCCGCCTTTAAAGCTGCCTGCGATGGAAAGCAGACCGCTATCCTCGTTCCAACGACTATTTTGGCGTTACAACATTATAAAACATTTGCCGAGCGTTTCAAAGATTTTCCAGTAAAGGTTGATTATGTAAATAGGTTTAAATCGGCCAAAGAACAAAAAGAAACATTGCAAAAATTAGCTGAAGGCAAAGTAGATATTTTAGTAGGCACGCATAAATTATTAAGCAATCAAATTAAGTTTAAAGATTTAGGCTTATTAATTATTGATGAAGAACAAAAGTTTGGTGTAGGTGCAAAAGATAAATTAAAGCTCATCAAACAAAATGTAGATACGTTAACATTAACAGCAACACCTATTCCAAGAACATTACAATTTTCTTTAATGGGTGCGAGAGATTTATCGGTTATTGCAACACCACCGCCAAACCGTTATCCGGTACAAACGGAGCTGCATAATTTTAATGAAGAATTAGTGCGCGATGCTTTGCGTTATGAAATTGCGCGTGGCGGACAAGCCTTTTTTATTCATAACAAAGTACAAAGCATAAAAGAAATTGCAGGCATTATTCAACGCCTGTTACCTGAAGCAAGAATTTCGGTTGGACACGGACAATTAGATGGAGATAAGCTTGAAGAAGTGATGCTTGATTTTGTGGAAGGAAGAACTGATATATTGGTTGCTACAACAATTATAGAATCGGGCTTAGATATTTCGAACGCAAATACCATCATTATTAATGATTCGCAAAACTTTGGCTTAAGCGATATGCACCAAATGCGTGGGCGTGTTGGACGTTCAAACAAAAAAGCATTTTGTTATTTATTAGTTCCATCGTTACTAACACTTACAAGCGATGCAAAGAAAAGATTGAAAGCTATTACTGAGTTTACCGATTTAGGCAGTGGCTTTCAAATTGCTATGCGCGATTTAGATATACGAGGTGCCGGGGATATGTTGGGCGGCGAACAAAGTGGCTTTATAAATGACATGGGTTTTGATACCTACATGAAAATTTTGAATGAAGCTGTTGAAGAATTAAAAGAAGAAAGCTGGTATAAAGAACAAACTAAGGATATGCAGTTGGCAGAAACACAAGTAAAAACGGCCTTCTCAAAAGCCTTTGTAAAAGACACCGTGCTTGAAACCGATTTTGAATTATTGATACCTGATAGATATATTGAAAATATTACTGAGCGTTTAAACACCTATAAACAATTAGACGAAGCGCAAACCGAAGAAGAACTTACTACCCTACAGAAAAATTTGGAAGACAGGTTTGGTCCATTGCCACAACAAGTTTTAAATTTAGCCGATGCTATACGAATGAGGCGCAGAGCAATGTATCTTGGCTTTGAAAAATTAGTGTTGAAGAATGGGAAAATGCTTGCTTACTTTATTAGTAAACAAGAGAGTGAGTATTACAACTCTGAAGCATTTAAAAGTATTTTATTATACGCACAGAAAAATCCGGCGCATTGTGCGCTTAAAGAACAAGGCACTCGTTTTTATATTAGCATACAAAATGTAAAATCTGTAAAAGATGTTATGGTTATATTTACCGGTGTAGAAAAACTAATGACTAAAACTAATGAAGTCCATAGCTAAAAACAATTGGTTATTTTATGCCTTGGTGGTGTATGTAATGATGCAGTTTTTGTGGTGGGAAGTATTGTTAACCAAGCAAAATAATCAATTAGCGGAAGAACAAAAGAAAATTTCTGCTTTATATTTTTCTGATAAAAACTTACTGGACGAGAATATTAAACAAATTGAAACTAAAAGAAATCATAGACTCTGGATGCATCTTGGCGAAGGCACTGTGTTTTTAATTTTTCTTTCGCTGGGTATTTTAAAAATATATAACACACGCAAAAAAGAAAACGAGTTAGCACGATTGCAAAACAACTTTTTGTTGTCGGTAACACATGAATTAAAATCTCCTCTAGCATCCGTCAAACTGCAACTTCAAACGTTACAAAAACATAATTTAGAAGAAAGTTTAAAAAATAAATTGCTTCAAAAAGCACTGGCAGATAATGAGCGCTTGTTGCGTATGATTGATAATGTTTTGTTG
>CAIXZI010000672.1 GCA_903923915.1 uncultured Bacteroidota bacterium | reverse complement strand
CTCTTGTAATGATTTTTCGAAATAAAATTTTGCTTTTTTAAGATTGCGCGTATAAAAAAAATAGTTTCCGTAATATAAATGCACTTCGGCATCAACACCTGATATGGATAATGTATTTGCCTTTTTTATTGTTTTTTCTCCAATAGTGTAAAGCTTTGCCGAATCGTAATATGAAGCTTCTTTAACTTCTTTTAAAAGAGGAGTAATTACAGGATTAGTTTGCGAAAAACTAAATTGATGCAATAAAAAACAGAGAAAATATATTTTTAACATTTTCATGTTGCAATATATTCAATTTTCTTCCTTCTTTTTATAGCTGTGTGTAAAATAGGGGGTAGCACTCTTAGTTTTATAAAAATGGCATATTAATTTTATCATATGAAATATAGAAACAAAACCTTTTTTATTTCACATATAGTTTCATTACTATTTATTTTTCAATCTCATACTATTTTTGGGCAAACATCCACCGTAGTAGATTGGAGTACAATTAAATCAGCATGCACAGGAGCGGTTAATGCAACCATGAACCCTGCTGGAACTGTAAATATTTCATTGTCGAGTGGTAGTTTTACAAATTTTGGTCCGCAATCACCAAACTTAACTACTTGCAATACTAGGTATTATAGCCCTAAGTATATTACTTCCGGAACAACTTCATGGAATTTAACAGGTTTAGGCATGGGGGTTGATTGGGCTAATTTAAGTAGTACAGCAACTATTGATATTACTTTTAACACATACGTTTGTACACCCATAACGTTTTCTATTAATGATATTAATGCAAGTTGGAATGGAAGTAATTATGATTGGTTAGATTTAGTAACCGTAAATTCTTGGGACTGGAACCAGAGCACTCAACTTAGTACAGCTATTGCTGTTAACACAACCTATTTTACTATAAATTATGCATCGTGCGGTTGTCAAGCTAATATGACTAGCTCTACAGCAAAAGTAGCTGCTAATTCAATTAAAGGCGCTTCCATAGGATGTAATTCTTCTGATGGAAATCCGGGCTGTGGAGGCTCAACTAATATTGCTTTTACTTTAAATTCTCCTACTGGTATGATTAAGAGATTTACCATAGTTTATGGTAATGCAACATCTGCTACCGATGGATCGGGAACTTATACAGCAAAAGCAAATCCGGATGCTCAAGATATTGTTATTAGTAATATTACGGCTTATGCCCCTTCACTTTCTGTTGCCGGTATTTGTCCGGCCGGCACTTTAAAGGCAACTGAAACAGCATTTCCTACCAGTCCAACCTATGCTTGGACTGCAGACGCAGCAGTATTTGGTGCGGGACCATCTACTACCACAAATACTGCTGCAAATACATCATCAACTGTTTCTTATGTAACTCCTTCTACATCCAACGTATTTACAGTAACTGCAACATCGGCTTCTGGCTGCGCTGTTACTACAACAACTACAATAGCTAACGATTTTTGTATTTTACTTAGCGCAGAAGTAACTTCTTTTACAGGAAAATGTATTGGTTCAAAAAAAATATTTAACTGGCAAACAATTTCTGAAGTAGATAACGCCCATTTTACTTTAGAAAAAAGTAAAGACGGCGAGACATTTGAGACTATAGAAAAAATTAAAGGAAACGGTAATAGCACCAGACAACTTAACTACAATTATTCATACGAAGAAGAAAATGCTAGCTACAAGTATTACAGGCTTTCTCAAACCGATTTTAATGGTAAAACTAAAATATTAAAACTTACTTATTTAAATTGTGTTGATGCTGTTGGAAATTTAAGATTATCACCAAATCCGGCTAACTCAGAAATTAAATTAGAGTTCGAAGCCTCAAAAGAGTCGGTATTTACCGTTAATATTACTGATTTTATAGGACGAGTATTAAAATCTATTCAATATGTGGCTACAGAGGGGTTTAACCAATCTTTAGTTAACATTCAAGATTTACCTTCGGGAAGCTATCAAGTTTCAATTAATAGTAATACAGGTAGCAGACCTCAAATACTTAAGTTTATAAAAACAATAGGGGACTAGCCCCCTTGCTTTGTCTTTAAT
>CAIXZI010000671.1 GCA_903923915.1 uncultured Bacteroidota bacterium | reverse complement strand
TTTTTTCAGCTGTTGAATTTTGAGCTTCTACAGCAAGCTTCATGTTTTCGCAACCTTTTTCTTTATTTTTTTGAAGAAAAAATAATACAGCCTTGTTATATAAAGCATCTCCATTTTTTGGACTTGTATCTAAGCATCTTTCGAGTGAAGGTAAAATGTTTTTTTCTTCTCCAGCTAAAATACTAGAGATAGCTTCTTTATAATCTTTATTATTATTATTTACATTACAAACATAATATGGGCTATTAAGTGCAAAAACTATAGGGATATTGTAGTATACCCTTACTGGTTTTCCTTTTTGAAAGCCACGCGTCCATAAAGGCATTAAATTTATAACCCGCAGTGCTTCTTCATCAAATTGCAAAAATCCTGAACTCTTAATAACATTTGCAAATGTTATTTTGCCAGCTGTGTCAACAATAAACTTTATAAAAACCTTTCCGCCGATACTTTTATCTCTTAATTCTTTTGGGTATTTAACGTTCGATTGAATAAATTTCATCATTTCACTTGGGCCACCTGGAAACTCAGGCATTTGTTCAACAATGGTAAATGTTTCGTCAGATTTGTCCTGCGCATAACAACTACCCGCTAAAGCAAAAAATAAAAATATGTAAAGTATATTTTTCAACTACGCTGTTTCTACTAAGTTATTTAAACGAAAATAATGTTTCACGTCTTTAAATTCTTTCTTTTTGGCAACATCAATAAACTCTTGTTTAAAATGACGAATTGCAGCAGCAACAGGCCATGCAGCAGCTTCGCCAAGCGGACAAATAGTTTTTCCTTCTATCTTACTTTGAATATCCCATAACAAATCAACATCACTTTCGTTAGCTGTTCCGCTAATAAATTTCTGTAATATTTTTTCCATCCAACCTGTTCCTTCACGACACGGAGAACATTGTCCGCAAGATTCGTGATGATAAAAACGAGTGAATGTATATAGATTTTTTACAATGCTGGTATCTTCATCCATTACGATAAAACCACCCGAACCTAACATGGTACCTGTCTGAAATCCGCCATCACCAAGACTTTCGTAAGTCATTAAGCGAGGTTCGCCTTTAGCTGTTTTTAAAATTAAATCTGTTGGAAGAATAGGAACCGAAGAACCTCCTGCTACAACCGCTTTCATTTTTTTACCGTTACGAATGCCTCCGCAATACTCTTCGCTATAAATAAAATCTTCAACCGTAATACCTAATTCAATTTCATAAACACCCGGTTTATTAATATGGCCCGATGCAGAAATTAATTTTGTACCCGTAGATTTTCCAACGCCAATTTTAGCGTATTCTTCACCCCCCATATTTACAATTGGAACAACCGCAGCAATAGTTTCAACGTTATTTACAACCGTTGGACAACCCCATAAACCCGCTACAGCCGGGAATGGTGGCTTAATACGCGGATTACCGCGTTTGCCTTCTAAAGATTCTAATAAAGCCGTTTCTTCTCCGCAGATGTAAGCGCCACCGCCCACCTGCACGTACATATCTAATGAATAATCTGTACCTAAAATATTTTTACCCAACATACCCGCTGCGTAAGCTTCTTTAATAGCGGTTTCTAAAATGCGCGACACATAAAAATATTCTCCGCGAATGTAGATGTAACAAGTTTTTGCACCCAAGGCATAAGATGAAGTAATCATTCCTTCAACCAAGGCGTGCGGATGACGTTCCATTAGGTAACGATCTTTGAATGTCCCCGGTTCAGATTCATCGGCATTACAAACCAAGTAACGCTCAACACCTTCTGGCTTTGCCAAAAAACTCCATTTTAAACCAGTTGGGAAACCCGCGCCACCACGGCCACGCAGACCAGATTTTTTTACCTCATCGGTAATTTGGTCTGGAGTCATTGTTTTTAAGGCTTTCTCAACCGAAGCATAACCACCATGTGCACGATACACTTCGTAGGTATGAATGTTTGGAACGTGATCGTTATGTATTAAAAGTTTCTTTCCCATTACAATTATAGTGTGTTTTGGTAATCTAAATCCGTATAACTCTTTAAACGATTTTCGTTTTTATATTTTTCAATTAAATTATCTACTTTTTCGAAAGTCAAATTTTCGTGAAACGAAGCTCCGCATTGCAGCATTGGCGCTGTTCCGCAAGAACCTAAGCACTCGGCCACTTTCAACGTAAACATGCCATCTTTAGTAGTTTCGCCGACTTTAATATTTAATTTCTTCTCGATGTAACGTACAATATCTTCAGCACCATTTAACCAGCAAGAACTTGTTTGACAAACCTCGAACGTACATTTACCAACGGGCTTTAAGTTATACATGCTGTAAAAAGATGCCACTTCAAAAACTTCAATAGGTTTAATATGTAAAACAGAAGCTACGTAATCCATTGTTTCAGGACTAAGCCAGCCGCCAAACTCAGCTTGCGCAATGTGCAATACAGGTAATAATGCCGATTTTTGTTTGCCTGCAGGATAGCGTGTTATCATTTCCTGCACGGTAGCCATAGCCGCATCACTAAATTTTATTTCAGCGCGTTTAGCTTGGTCAAAATGTTGTGTTCCGTGTACTTGACTTCCCATCTAATTAAAAATTTATAATTAAAAATTTAAAAGTTGTTAGATTTTAAATTTTACTTCTCTGTTTTAATTTTTAGTTACTTTCTGTTTACTTTTCAATTTTATAATAATTGTAGCTATTACTTTTTGTATTTCGCTTAATTCTTTTTCGCATTCATTCAA
>CAIXZI010000670.1 GCA_903923915.1 uncultured Bacteroidota bacterium | reverse complement strand
TAATGCTAAAATAAATAAAAACAAGAAAAAATTTCTTTTAAAGATGCAGTTATACTCATAAAAGGCGCGCGCAGCTTTAGTTTTGAGCGCATACATAAATTACTTCAACAAAAAAGCCACGATACTGTTTTAGAAATAAACTTAAATAATTTAGTCCACAACCTAAATTATTACAGAAGTAAATTGCAACCAGGTGTAGGCATTATGCCTATGGTTAAAGCATTTTCTTACGGTAGTGGTAGTTTTGAAATTGCCAATGCATTGCAGCACACGCGTGTGAATTATTTTGCGGTGGCTTACGCCGATGAAGGAGTTGAACTTCGTAAAAACGGCATCATTACACCCATCATGGTTATGAATCCTGAGTTGCAGAGTTTTGAGCAAATGCTGCAATACAATTTAGAACCCGAGATATTTTCATTTTCTCTATTGGAACAATTTGCTAATTATGTTTCCGTAAATAATAAACAAGTAACATTTCCTATTCATATAAAATTAGATACCGGCATGCATCGTTTAGGTTTTGAAGAGAAAGACATAACTTCTCTTATCGAAAAACTAAAGCAATATTCTTTCTTACAAGTAAAAAGTATTTTCTCGCACCTTGCTGCAAGTGATGATGCAACACTTGATGATTTTACGCATCTGCAAATAAATTTATTTGATAAATTGAGCGCTCAAATTATGCAAACGCTCTCATACCCTACTCTACGACATATTTGTAATTCGGGCGGCATTAGTCGTTTTCCGGAAGCGCATTTTAACATGGTACGTTTAGGAATTGGCTTATACGGAGTTGGTGTAAATAATGAGGAACAAAAACATTTACTAAATGTAAGCTCTTTAAAAACCACCATCTCTCAAATAAGAAAAATTGAAGTCGGCGAAACCGTTGGTTATAGTCGTAAAGGAAAAATTACAAAACCAACTACCATTGCCGTTGTGCCCATTGGTTATGCAGATGGGTTAAATCGTAAACTCAGTAATGGGGTTGGACATTTATATATAAAAAACAGGCCAGCCCCTATTGTTGGCAATGTATGCATGGATATGTGTATGATTGATATAACCGATATTAATGCGCAAGAAGGAGATGAAGTTATAGTGTTTAACTCAGCCGAAACATTGCAAAGTTTAGCGAATATACTTGGCACTATTTCTTATGAAATATTGACTTCCGTTTCTGCACGTGTAAAGCGTATTTATTTGCAAGAGTAGGTTTATTTTTTTTGTAAATTTGGTATAACCTACATTCTATGAAAAAATATTTATTTATCGTATTATTTCTTTTTATCCTTCACGAATTAAGTATTGCTCAAACTTCACTTATACAATGGCAAAGCAATTACGGAGGAACTGGCGATGACCAAGCTAATGCCATTCAACCAACGCATGATGGAGGATACATCATTGCAGGCTCTTCTACATCAATGGATGGAGAAGTAACAGGGCATCATTATTCAAACACTAAACCCGAGGATTTTTGGCTAACTAAAATAGATGCCTGCGGCAATTTGCAATGGCAAAAGTCATTAGGCGGCACAGGTAAAGATATTGCCTATTCTGTAATCGAAACAAGTGACAAAAAATATCTTGTAGCCGGATTTACAAACTCTACAGATGGAGATATTACTGTTTATCACGGTGGGGCTTCTGATTATTGGGTTGTTAAATTAGATACACTTGGAAATATTATATGGCAAAAAACATTTGGTGGCTTAGGCGAAGATGGCGCTCAATCAATTAAAGAAACATCAAATGGAAATTATATTGTTGCCGGCTGGTCGTCTTCTAATGGAGATACCTTAGGAGATCATGATTTTGATTATTGGGTTGTAAAATTAGATACAGCCGGAAATGTAAAATGGCAAAAATTATATGGAGGTTTAGGTGACGACACCCCCTACTCGATTGCCACCACAACTGATGGAGGCTATGTTGTTGCCGGATATTCACAATCAAACAGTGGCGATGTTACAGGACATCACGGATCTTTAAATGCCAACGATTATTGGGTTATAAAAATTGATTCGCTTGGCATATTGCAATGGCAAAAATCACTTGGTGGCTCTGCAAAAGATAATGCCAATGATATAATACAAACAAGCGATAAAGGTTATATAATAGCCGGATTTACCACATCAAATAATGGAGATGTAAGTAATAATTATGGAGGTACAGATTATTGGCTTGTAAAATTAGATTCTGTTGGAAACATACAATGGCAAAAAAACTATGGTGGCACCAGCAACGATCAAGCAAACGCCATACATCAACTTGCTAACGGAAATTATATTGTAACGGGAGTTAGTTATTCTAACAATCATGATGTAAGCGGAAATCATGGTGGCGTGGGCGATTATTGGGCAGTATATCTATCAGCCAACGGAATAATACAATGGCAAAAAACTTTGGGCGGCTCTAGTAGTGATTATGGAAATGCCATTCAATTAACAAAAGATGGAGGCTTGGTGGTAGCGGGTGCTTCAAACTCAAACGATGGTGATATAACTTCATTTTTTGCTCAATACGATTATTGGATTGTTAAACTAACTACTATTTCGGGTAGTATAAATATTTGCAGTGGAAATACGACAACACTTACAGCAAGTGGTGCTGATTCGTTTACTTGGTCGCCAGGAGGAATTATTTCATCTTCTATAACAATAACGCCTACTTCAAATATAACTTATACATTAACAGCTTCTACAGGAACTTGCGCAGTAAATAATAGCACTATAAATCTTATCGTAAATCCCTTACCTGCAGTAACCTTCAGCACATTAGGATTTGCTGACACAGTTTGTTCAACTTCCAATAGTCAAAATATAACAGGAGGAGTGCCAAGTGGTGGAGTGTATAGTGGCACCGGTGTTTCGGGACAAATATTTAATCCTTCTTCAGCAGGAATTGGCACATATACGCTTACATATATTTACACGGATGGAAATAATTGTTCAAATAATGCTTCGCACGATGTTACTGTTGATTTGTGTCCTACAACCGAGATCAACCCATTATCTAGTTTTAATCAAATTACAATCTATCCTAATCCTTTCCTAGATGATGTGCAAATAACAGCACCTAACACTATTAAAAAAGTAACCATTTATGATATAATCGGCCATAAAGTAAAAGAGTTTTCCTTTGCAAACAGCTTAAATAAATTACTTCTTACCATAAATGAGTTAATGCAGGGTGTATATTTTGTCGAAATTATGTATACAGATAATATTTCTGATATCAGGAAGATTACCAAACAGTAACTAGTTAAACATTCCGGCAACGTCACTTTCAGGGCTGCGTTCAAGTGGTTTAAACTCTGATGAATAATTTAAACGGTAAACCATTTTATTATTTCTTAAATAATAATTATCGTTTTTCTTTATCAACGCTAAATCTGTTTTTTCAGGGAAACCATATATCAACAATCTGCTTCTTGTCATTTTATATCCTTTTGAGTTTAAAGGAGTTTTCCAAAACTCAATCATAAAAAATTCTTCGGAAGAAGGATTAGTAACTCCGGCCAGAGAAGCCGCTAAAGAATCTGTACTATGTGTTTTTTCAATTGGAGTAATTGTTTTAACATAAATATTTTTCACACTAATTAATTCTTCCTTCAACACTTGATAATTATCGCTATTTATATAGGCAGAATCAGTTACATCGTTAAAAGAAATAAGCGATTGATTTTTATTTACCTTACTATTTTCCTGATTATTTAACGAATTCGTGTTTTTTTCCTTTGTTTTTGTTTCGCTATTTTCTTTTACCGGACTTACCATTTGCTCGCTAACATTTTGTCTTTGAGTTATAACCGACATGTCAAATTTTCTGACATAAGAATCTAACTTAAAAATAAAAAACAAGCAGCCAGCCAAAAGTCCAACTGACAATCCAAAGACAAAAATTTGTAACTTTTCTTTAAAATACAACGTAGAAATTTTTAGTAAATTTAGATAATTATTTGTTTTAAAGAAGCAAATCGTTAAGCAATGTTAAAACATAGATGAAGCATAAAATTTTGGCATTCAATTTGCGTTATCTCGAAAAATTCAAAAAAATAACACATGAAAAAACTATTGTCAACCCTGCTAATCGCTTCCATAGGTGGAGGCTCAGCACTTTACATTCAGCAAAAGTTTTTTAAAGAGCAAAACTTTGCAGAGCATCAAATAACATACACAGCACCAGTAAAATTTACATCTTCCTCAAATGCATTTTCTTCTACAGCCCCTGATTTTGTTAATGCTGCAGAGGCTTCAGTAAATACGGTTGTGCACGTAACAACACAAACTCAAACACAAGATCAATTAAATTACGATCCCTTTCATCAATTTTTCTATGGTAACCAACAGCCCCAACAGCGCATTCAGCAAGGTAGTGGCTCGGGTGTTATTATTGCTAAAGATGGGTATATAGTAACTAATAATCACGTAGTTGCAGGTGCAGATAAAATAGAAGTTATCTTAAACGATAAGCGTACTTATACTGCAGAGCTTGTTGGTACGGATCCTCAGACAGATTTAGCGCTTTTAAAAATTAAAGAAAAAGATTTGCCATTTTTACCTTATGGAAATTCTGACAATGTAAAAGTTGGTGAATGGTGCTTGGCTATTGGTAATCCGTTTAATTTAAACTCTACAATTACCGCGGGTATTATCTCTGCAAAAGGTCGCAATATTAATATTTTAGAAAACGATCCTGCTCATGGTGTATTTCCAATAGAGTCATTTATTCAAACAGATGCCGCTGTAAACCCTGGTAACAGTGGTGGTGCGCTTGTTAGCACTAACGGAGATTTAATTGGTATTAACTCTGCTATAGCCAGTCAAAATGGTGCTTACATTGGTTATTCATTTGCCATTCCGGTAAACATTGTAAAAAAAGTAGTGGCAGATTTAGCAGAGTTTGGTACTGTGCAACGCGCTTTTATTGGCGTTAGCATCCGTGATATCGATTCAAAACTTGCCGAAGAAAAATCGCTTAAAGATTTAAAAGGTGTTTATGTTAATGGCTTAACTGAAAACGGTTCTGCCGAACAAGCAGGCATTACCCTTGGTGATGTTATAACTAAAATAGAAGTTATCTTAAATGATAAGCGCACATACACCGCAGAGCTTGTGGGCACTGACCCTCAGACTGACTTAGCTCTTTTAAAAATCAAAGAATAAGATTTACCTTTTTTACCTTACGGCAATTCTGATCACGTAAAAGTAGGCGAATGGTGCTTGGCTAGTGGTAATCCGTTTAACTTAAATTCTACCATTACTGCAGGTATTATTTCTGCAAAAGGTCGCAATATTAATATTTTAGAAAACGATCCTGCTCATGGTGTATTTCCAATAGAGTCATTTATTCAAACAGATGCCGCTGTAAACCCT
>CAIXZI010000669.1 GCA_903923915.1 uncultured Bacteroidota bacterium | reverse complement strand
TTGTTATTTATTTAATACAATAATAAGAAATTTCTTTTCATAAAAAAACCCACCTCTTTAATTAAGAGGTGGGTTTTTTATTTTTTAAATTAAAACAACTATTGTACGTTTAGTTTTAGTGTTTTAGTAGCTCCATTTATGGTAAGTTGCACCATATATAAACCTTGTGCTAATTGTAAATTGTTTACATCAATAGTCAATGTTTGTTTACCGGCTGCTTGTTGTTGGTTGTTTAAAATAGCAGCCACTTGTTTGCCGGTAACATCAAAAATGTTTGCGCTTACTTTTGCTGAGGTAGCATTTTCATAACTTAAATACGTAAGTGTACTTGCCGGGTTAGGATATAAATTAGTAGCCAATTCAATATGTTTAATAGTATTAACAGCATTGCTAAATGTTTGCAAATACTGCACTTTTGAAGTTGCACCCGAAGTTTTTTGATCAACACTCATAACTAAAGCATCTGGCGAGTTTTGATACCAGCTGTAGTTTGTAGTAGTGTCATAAATAGCTTGCTGAAATTGAGGAGATCCAAAGCCTAAGTTTAAAAAAATACTATCAGAAGTGATTTCGTATGTTTTAACACGTAACGTGTTTGAGTAAGTTGCTGTTGGGGTTGTAATCATTCCAAAAGCATCTGCTGTTACTATGCGTGCGCCTCTATGACTTATAATGATAGGTAAGCCCTGAAAAGTTGCACTTGCCGTACCCGAATAAGCAACTATACCTGTAGTATTACCTTGTGTAAAAGGAACAGGTATTTGAGGTGCACTTGGTGAAAAAGGTATATCTACAGTAACACCACTAGTTGTTACATCTGCACCTATTAGGTAAAGACCGTTTGCACCTGTAGTTAAATAACCCCATGTACCACCACCTCTGTTAATAGCTACATTAGCACTTGGAAAGCTTGCTGCCCCCGGGTTGCCTGCCGGTGCTACAAAAGCCATAGCATTGCTATACACCGTATTAAATCCGGCTGTGTAATCCCAAGTTTGCGCAGATGCAGAACCTGCACTAACAGTAAAGGTTGGCAAATCTGCCGGGGTGGTATCTGCTACCATGTTATAGGTGTAACCCGCCTGTGGCAAATAGGTTGAACTTAGCGTTATCTGTGCCGTGCTTTTGTTTGCCAATAGCATAGACGTTACTAGTGAAAGAGAAATGTAAAGTTTTTTCATGCGTTTTTAGGTTTTAAGTTTAGGTAAAATTAATAAATAATCTGCCAAAATAGCAAATAAAACCCCTTTCTTATTAGGGGAATAATTTTTGTACCTTCGCCAACTTATTAAAAGTATATTTTAAAAGCACATTATGTTTGAATTTCTGAGTAAATTATTTGGCACTAAATCTCAAAAAGATGTAGAATTAGCCCAACCTATTGTAGAACAAATTAAAAAGATATATCCAACGCTGGAAGCCTTATCTAATGAGGCTTTACGCGAAAAATCATTTACACTTCGTAAAACCATACAAGATTTTGTAGCGAAAGAAAACGCCGAAATTGCTGAAATAAAATCTCGCATCGAGAAAGATGCTGATATGGATGTGGACGCGAAGGACATGCTGTACAAGGAAATTGACGAACTTGAAAAAGAAATTGATACAAAAACCGAAGAGGTTTTAAACCAAATTTTACCGGAAGCATTTGCGCTTTGTAAAGAAACAGCTCGTCGTTTTTCTTTGGGAGAAATTAAAATTAAGGCCGGAGATATTGATGCTAACTATATTAAACGCCACTCTAACGCAAAGAATGTTGAAATAATTGATGGTATTGCGCATTGGAAAAATACCTGGACTGCTGCAGGAATTGAGGTTATCTGGAACATGGTGCATTATGATGTGCAGTTAATTGGTGGTATTGTATTGCACCAAGGTAAAATTGCCGAGATGGCTACCGGTGAGGGTAAAACTTTAGTGGCTACGCTTCCTATTTTCTTAAACGCCTTGGCCGGTAAGGGCTTGCACGTGGTAACGGTAAATAATTACTTATCTCGTCGTGACTCTGAGTGGAATGGTCCTTTATTCGAATTTCATGGCTTAACCGTTGATTGTATTGATAAATATGAGCCGCATTCGCCAGATCGCGTTGCTGCATACAATTCTGATATTACTTACGGAACTAATAACGAGTTTGGCTTTGATTACCTGCGTGACAATATGGCGCATGATATTGATGGATTAGTTCAACGTAAACACCACTTTGCTATTGTGGATGAGGTTGACTCTGTGTTAATTGATGATGCACGTACACCGTTAATTATTTCGGGTCCAACGCCACAAGGCGATAAGCATGAGTTTACCCAATTAAAACCTCGTATTGAAAAATTAGTTAGTGTACAAAAACAGTATTTACTTACCTGCTTAACTGATGCTAAAAAATTAGTTGCCGAAGGAAAAGAAAAAGAAGCAGGCATTCCATTATTACGTGCCTTTAGAGGTTTACCAAAAAACACGGCACTTATTAAATTTTTAAGTGAAACGGGTGTTCGTGCTCTGCTTCAAAAAACAGAAAACTATTATATGCAAGATCAACAAAAAGAGATGCATAAAATAGATGAAGAACTTTATTTTGTAATCGACGAGAAAAATAACTCAGTTGATATGACCGAAAAAGGTATTGATTTAATTACCACTTCGGGCGAAGATGCACATTTCTTTATCATTCCAAATGTAGGAGATCAGATTGCTGATATTGAAAAATCTACTGCTTCTG
>CAIXZI010000668.1 GCA_903923915.1 uncultured Bacteroidota bacterium | reverse complement strand
TCATAATGTGATTGCCTCGATTTTTATATGGTTTTTGGTTTTAATTATTTTATATTTCTGATTCAGTTTTAATGATGTCGTTTTTATTTTATACGGTTTTTGTTGCAGCCTCCATTGGAGGTATTGCAGAACAGGTAGCCTCTATACAACGTGCGCTTGGTGCAACAGAACGTGTAATGGATATTATTGATGGAAACATTGAAAAGATAAATCTTACACATAAAAATACAGAAAGAGTTTCTGGCAATATTGCTTTTGATAAAGTAAGTTTCTTTTATCCTTCTCGCCCAGATTTTAAGGTATTGAAAGAAGTAAGTTTTACGGTTAATAGCGGCGAAATGCTTGCTTTGGTTGGTCCGAGTGGCTCTGGTAAATCAACCATTGCATCTTTATTGTTACGCTTTTACGAATTGCAAAGCGGTAAAATATCGATAGACGGAAAAGATATTTCTTCTTATGATTTAACGGAGTACCGCAACAACATGGCTATTGTGCCACAAGATGTTTTATTGTTTGGCGGAACGATAAAAGAAAACATTGCTTATGGAAAACTAAACGCAACAGATGCTGAAATTGTAGAAGCTGCACGTCAAGCTAACGCCTTTGATTTTATAGATAGCTTCCCTGATAAATTTGAAACCAAAGTGGGCGAGAGAGGCATTCAACTTTCGGGTGGACAACGCCAGCGTATTGCCATTGCGCGTGCTATTTTAAAAAATCCATCTATATTAATTTTGGATGAAGCAACTAGTTCTTTAGATAGTGAAAGCGAGCGTTTGGTACAAGAAGCCTTAGATAAATTAATGCAAGGGCGCACCAGTATTGTTATTGCACATCGTTTATCTACCATTAGAAATGCCAATAAAATTATTGTGTTGGAAAACGGTACCGTAAGAGAAAGCGGAACGCATGCTGAACTAAGTGCCTTACCAGACGGACTGTACAGAAGTTTATCTCGTTTACAATTTGATGTTTTAAGTTCAACTAAAATTTAATATGAAAATAAGAGCCATTATTACAGGTGCTACCGGAATGGTAGGCGAAGGAGTTTTAATAGAGTGTTTAGCTCACGCGGATGTAGAGCACGTTTTGGTACTTAATAGAAAGCCTTGTGGAGTGTCGCATCCAAAGCTGGAAGAAGTATTGTGCCCTAATTTTATGGATTTATCAGCTATTGAAAATAAATTGCAAGGTTATAATGCTTGCTTTTTTTGTATGGGTGTTACATCTATTGGTTTAACGGAAGAAGAGTACACAAATTTTAATCGTGATATACCTGTGCATGTGGCAGAGGTATTATCAAAGTTAAATAAAGACATGACTTTTTGTTTTGTATCTGGTGCAGGAACGGAAGGGAGCGGAAAAAGCAAAAACATGTGGATACGTGTAAAAGGCAAAGCCGAAAACGATTTAATGAAATTACCTTTTAAGAAAGCGTATATGTTTCGTCCGGGATATATGCAGCCAACTAAAGGTGCAAAAAATACGTTGAAATTATATAAGGCTGTATCATGGATGTATCCTGTATTTAGGGCTGTTTTTCCAAAATTTGTTTGCACATTAAAGGAGGTTGGTTTAGCTATGATTAACACCGTAAATAAAGATTACGAAACAAATTTATTAGAAGTAAAAGATATAGTTGCTTTGGCTAAGAAGTAATTTCGCGTTAGGGATTGTAGTGAAAAGCTTTTGTTGAAATGCTTTTTCAGCATTCTGCAAAATCGAAAAAAAATAAAAACGATTTGCTAAATCAACAAAACTTGCAACGTAAAGCCCGACGGCGCAAGCAGTAAACTAAGAGCTGTCATGTTGAGCTTGTCGAAACATTTGCGATGACTTCTCCAGCACTTCGACAGGCTCAACATGACAGCTGATCCTTTAACAATCACGCCGGAACGCCCAAACTACCTCACCCCAGCCCTCTCCTAAAATGAGAGGGAGGTTAAAGAGAAAGTATTTCCATCATTTTAAGCATATCGGCATTTAGGGCTTGTGTATGCTTAATAGCGTTTTCAAATGGAGTAAAAGTTACCTGCTTGTTTACTATACCAATCATAACGCCTTGCTTGTTTTGCAATAAAGCTTGTATGGCATTATAACCCATAAGACTTGCGTTTACGCGCTCCATGCAGGTTGGCGAACCACCGCGTTGCATGTGACCTAATATACTTACACGCATATCAAATTGCGGAAACTCTTTCTTTAAAATATCGGCCACTTTGTAAGCACCACCACTTTCATCGCCTTCGGCAACAATAATTATTTTACTTGATTTACTTCTTTGTCCGCTTTTTAAACGTTCTATTAATTCTTTAATATCATTTTTTGATTCGGGTATTAAAATAGCTTCGGCACCCGCGCCAATGCCGCTTCGCAGCGCAATTAAACCTGCATCTCGCCCCATTACTTCTACTATAAAAACACGGTCGTGACTCTCGGCAGTATCGCGTATTTTATCTACAGCGTCAATAACGGTGTTGATTGCTGTATCATATCCAATAGTAAAATCGGTTCCAACTAAATCATTGTCAATAGTGCCGGGACATCCAACAATAGGCACATTACTTAATTTTGAAAGGGCAATAGCTCCGGTAAATGTTCCGTCTCCACCAATAACAACCAAACCATCTACATTGTTTTTTTTAAGTGTATTGGCTGCTTGCTGCAAACCCTCATCTGTTCTAAAACGCTGACTGCGAGAGGTTTTTAAGATAGTACCGCCACGTTGTATAATATTGGCAACCGATTTATGCTGAAGCTGCAGGTTTTCGTTATTTATTAAACCTTCGTAACCATGCCTAAAGCCAATTATTTCTAAATTATGATATAATGCAGTACGCACCACAGCACGTATGCAGGCATTCATGCCGGGGGCGTCTCCGCCCGATGTTAATACTGCAATTTTTTTCATTTGTTGGAGTTATTATTTTGCATTTGCCAAATGGAATACTTTTTAGTTTCATTTTGAAAAAGTAAAAGTATTTCATAAATCTAAGTTAATCTTTTTGCTATTATTTTTTGAAGATTGCCAAATACTTGTCCTGGGCTAAAACGACGCCAGTTAAAATCATCTAACTCTCCACCGGATATAAAATAGTAGTCAATGTTATGTTGCTGAAATTCTTTCAATACGTGTTGCTTAAAATTAAGAAAAATTATCCAGCCATCATCGCCATTATCTTCAAACCATTCTTCGTAATAACTATCATCTGATGCGTGAAAATTCAACACGTTTTCGCCAATAATAACAAATTTATTTATGCCGTAAAGTGCCATTTCATCCATAATATCACGCTTTAGCAGCATAATATCATTACTAATGGCGTCGTTCCATTCGCCAATCACTTCTATAAAACAATACTTCTCATCATAATCAACAAAAAGTATTTTTATGTAAAGCGTTTCACTTCCAAAATCATCCCATTGTGGGTGAATAACAAAATTATAAATGCTGTTTGTAAACTCTATCTCACTATACTCACGCCCATAAAATGGAGACTGTGTATCTTCTGATGCAATGTAGAGATGTCTCCAATTGTAATATGGTTCTATATCGTGCATGAAACTATTAAGAATTCAAAATTAAGAATTTTTAATTCTATTTTTTTAATTTATTAAGAGATTGCAGCCTCGGATATCGCTGTTATCAAAGCGCCCCATTAACTCAAA
The DNA here is from genome assembly GCA_903923915.1 of uncultured Bacteroidota bacterium. Lineage (GTDB taxonomy): Bacteria > Bacteroidota > Bacteroidia > B-17B0 > Aurantibacillaceae > PALSA-968. The sequence goes on along the minus strand of CAIXZI010000668.1, from coordinate 6 downwards.
TGTATT
>CAIXZI010000667.1 GCA_903923915.1 uncultured Bacteroidota bacterium | reverse complement strand
GTAATAATTCCTGCCGCATCTACTTTTCGAATTCTATTATTTCCAATATAAGCAATGTAAACATTTCCAAAAATATCGGTTTCTACTCCTGTTGGCCAATTTAATTGAGCTAAAGTTGCTAAGCCACCATCTCCTCCATAGCCGCTTACTCCATTACCTGCAATAGTAGTAATTATTCCATTGGTGTCAACTTTACGAATTCTGTTATTTCCATCTGCTATGTATAAATTGCCAAGCAAATCTAAAGCAATGTCATTTGATTCACCTATTCCAGCCTGAATTGCTGACCCTCCATCTCCGCTAAAACCAAAAGTATTATTTCCAGCTATTATTGATAGATTTCCCGCATTATCTCTTTTATATATAACTCTCCCGAATAAATTACCAATATACAAGTTGTTATAAGCATCAAACGCTACACTTTTGGGAACGTCTAATACTCCGCCTCCAATTAGTGTTGTTATAATCCCTAATGTGTTTATTTTGCGTATCCCATCTCCATTACTTCCAAATCCAAGTTGAGTAAAGTAAATATTACCTTTATTATCAACCAAAATATCGGATGGTTGATTTATTATAGCGGCTGTATCTTGGCCTCCATCACCACTATACCCTTGTGCTCCATTACCTGCAATGGTTGTAATAATTTGTCCATGTATTTGTCCGATACAAACTATTGAAAAAAGAAGTAAAAGTTTTTTCATATCATCAATATTTAATTTACAGCGTGTTGTTGGCATTTTACTACTGGCTATGTTTAGTTTTAATTAGATGTCTCTATTTATAGGGCTTAACAAAACACTAACCAAAACAAATATAACTAAAAACAGCCATGTTTATCCCTTTTTGCAGACATACCAAAAAATTCTGAAACCAACGTATTCGGATTCGTAGCATTCGTACTCGCTAACAAAGCAATCGTATTTGCGGACGTAACGAAAGTCAACACGGACAAAAGGGTAGCTAACCCGGGTGATACGCTCGCACACCGTAGCAACTTGCTGGTCAACACGATTATAAGGGAGGTAAGCACGAGTGGTATCTTAGTCAATACGATTATTACGCAGGTGGAGACACTGGAAACGGGATCTCACAAAAAGTAAACGGTTTTTTAATATAAGGGGTAGAAATTATTTCCTCTTCCTTTAATACCTAATAAAGAGTTTGAGATGCTGAAACAAGTTCAGCATGACGTACTCAATAATTACCCAATATGCTCATGCACTTTAATTACAGATGCAGTAGCTGTTTTTTGTACGGTGTTTTTGCTAAATAGTACATCTACCCTACCCAGCCAAATGCCTGCCCAGCCCACTTGGGTAATGTAAACGGGTTTGTTAGCGGTATTGGTTTTAAGTTTAGGTTCATCTAAAAAAGTGTGGGTATGCCCGCCAATAATTAAATCAATATCTTGTGTTTTTTCGGCCAATACGGTATCGCTTACTTTGTTTTCTTTATAATCGTAGCCTAAGTGAGAGAGGCAAATAACATAATCGCACTTTTTATCGTGCTTTAAAACAGCAGCTGTATTTTTAGCGGTTTCTATAGGGTCGTTATAAATAATATCTCCGTAGTTTTTCTTTTCTACCAAGCCTTTTAGTTCAATGCCCAAGCCAAAAATGCCAATAGTTAGGCCATCTTTTACAATAATTTTATAGGGGTTAATTCTTCCGGCAAGTGGCGAGTCTTTAAAATTGTAGTTAGCGCAAACAAACTCAAAACTGGCATTAGGCAGTTGTTGTATGATGTTATCTACGCCTAAATCAAAATCGTGGTTACCAAGCGTTGCTAAATCATAACCCATCTGGCTCATTAGTTTGTATTCTAACTCGCCTGCATAAAAATTAAAATACGGTGTTCCCTGAAAAATATCTCCGGCATCAAGCAACAATACATTTTTTTCTTCGGCTCTTATTTTTTTAATAATGGCGGCACGCCTGGCCGCACCTGCCTGATTAGGGTATTTTGGGTCGTTATCAGGAAAAGGCTCAATACGACTATGCACATCATTAGTATAAAGTATGGTTAGTTTGCTCATACCCTTAGCTGTCAAAGCAGGACTTGCCAATAAACTAGCGCCACTACCCAACAAAGCCGTTGCGCCCAGCATGTAGCGTAAAAACTCGCGCCTATTTTGCATATTGTATTCTGCCATCTGTATTTGCTATTACGGGTTTGTTTTGTTTGCTCATTTGCTTGCAATAATCAATTAAAATATCGCGCAGTAATATTTCTGTTTTAAGCATGTCTTTATTTTCATCGGTAGTAAAAAACTTATCGCCTCCTCCGGCTAAATAATCGCTGGTGGCAACGTAGTAATTTTTAGTTACATCAAAGGCTTTTCCGTTTATGGTAATATCCTTAGCTTTTTTATCAGCAATGTTAAAACGAATACCTGCCACAGGTGCTCCATCTTTTTCGGCAATAAAATCAAGTAGTTTAAGTAGGCGCTCTCCACTTAATGGCACCACCACCAATTTGTTTTCAAAGGGCATAAGCTCGTACATACTGCCCACCATAATATCGCCTTGTGGAACAGAGGTGCGTAAACCGCCATTGTTAAACATGGCAAAGGTGTTAGCAGTATCTACATTTGGTAAACGTTTTACGCGGGCAAAAACAGCTTCGGCAAAAAAGTTACCTAAATTGCTTTCGGGTGTTTTTTTAGTTAGTGCAACGGGCGCAGTGCCAATAACCTCGTGCATTTTAGCGTCTAAACTTTGCTTATAAGGTTGTATGGTTTTTATAAGTTGAGAATCTACGGCATTATCTGTTATGGCATAATGCTGTGGTTTGGTTTGTTGTACATGCAAATGCTTGCTGCAAGATGCCAACATAAACAGCGCGCCTACAAAACCTATTTTTAGTGTACTTGAAAAGTTTTTATACATTGCTACAAATGTAGTTGGCTATTGTAAGCATTAAAAATTAATTTTGTTACCATTATGTTAAAATCTGAAACTAAAATACGCGTTCGTTACGGAGAAACCGACCGCATGGGATATGCTATCAGGTGACATACACGAGGAACTAAGCCAGACGAATGAGATGCCTACCATGCCTGCCCTACTCGATCTATTTGGAGTATTGACATGG
>CAIXZI010000666.1 GCA_903923915.1 uncultured Bacteroidota bacterium | reverse complement strand
TCAATCATTTGATCTACATCTTTTGTTTTGTTAGCGAAAACTGTTTTTGGCATACCCATACCCGCACGTGCAAGTAATTGCAAGCTACGCAGCTTATCACGAGAGCGAACTAATGCTTGCGATTCTACTGCTGTAAAGATTTTCATCATTTCAAACTGACGCAAAACAGCAGCACCATAAAATGTAACAGAAGCGCCAATGCGAGGAATAACAGCATTTACACCCGTAATTTCTTTTCCGCCATAATAAATATGCGGCCTTGCTTTTTCAATACCCAATACACATTTCATGTGATCGAGCTGTAGCACTTCATGTCCGCGCTTTTCAGCAGCTTCTACCAAACGCTTAGTAGAGTAAATTGTTTTTCCGCGAGAAAGAATGGCTAATTTCATACAAGTAAATTGTTTCCTTAAAGATAATTATTATTTCTCAACTAAAATTCCCCCAGTGTGTATTTTAGCCACATCAATAATAAATTTATTTTTTATCATTTTGCGACCAATTAAAACAGGGTAGCGCATATTTCCTCTGTCTGTAAGAGACACGGTGGTTCTTATTTTTTTATGTCCGATTATTAATAACGTTTTAATAACATACCTAAGCTCTGTTTCACCAGATGAACTCTTGATCTTTTTTTGGATAAACTCTTCAAAACGGTACTCTTGTTCATTATATTCAGGATGTGTTTCATCTAATAATTTAAAACAAAGTACCGGCTTCCCTTCTATTTCTTTAATAGCAATATCCTTGCAATGCAAAGCCGAAGTATAAGCACCTGTATCAATTTTTGCTTCTACTTTAAAGATGTTAAGCTCAGGAAAATCAACGTACTCACGTCTTCCTATTAATTTTATTTTTTTATCACGCATAGAATCTTTTTACATCAACATCTAAAAACAGTTCTTGATTTAAGAATATGAAGTTACAAAAATGTTTGGAGAAATAAGGAGCCAGCATTACCGCTTTAGTACCAAAGCCATTAAACACACCCATATTTTTATTTATAGCATGAAACCCCATAACCGGACGCCTATCAATAGTTGAAGGGCGTACACCGGCTTGCTGCTTTATTATTTTATAAGGGAAAGGAATAACAGAATCTATCTTTTCTACCAACATTTGTTTAGCTTTATCAGTTAAATTGTCAGTAAAATCAAGCCAGTTATAGGTTGCACCAACTTTAAAATGATGCTTTTCAGGTAAGGGAAGGATAAAAAAATCTTTATTTATGATGGATGTTGCTTTTAACTCTTCGCAGTAAATAGTTAGCACTTCGCCTTTGGCAGGTTTAAATTTTAACTCTTTAAAGAAAGGATTTTGTGTGGCTAAATGTCCTTCACAAAAAATAAGTTTATCGCAAGTGAAGTTTTTATATCGAATTTCATTTTCAGAAACAATTACATCTTTATAAGCAAAAGTATTATTCAAAAAAGAATTATGTTGCTCTAAATAATTACGTGTACGCGTTAAAAAGCTTGTCACATCTACAAATCCAGCTTGATTAACAAAGCCATAATGACTATTTAAAAATTCATATTCATTTTCTGAAGGGTGAATTTCTCCATCTATAAAATCACTTAATTCGTTTATAGATTTTTTCTTCCATAAAATTTCTTCTTGTTCGCTGCCAAGTACACGTGCAATTTTTGTTTGATGAATTAGCTTTGTGTTAAATAACTTTTCAGCGGCTTCAAAAAACTCAAACATAGTTGGTATTATTTTATCAGCCATCCAGCTTTGTGTTAATCTTTTAAATACAATGGGGTTATATATACCCGCTGCAACCCTTGAGCATTGGCTCATCTCAGGCTTATCAATTACCAAAACGCTTTTGTTTTGTTTTAACAATTCTAATGCTAAAATGCTGCCTGCAAGCCCTTGCCCTACTATTATAAAATCTGTTTTATCCAAACGCTTAAAGGTAAAATATTTTTAACCACATAGGGACATAGTTTAAAGAAGAAATATTTTTAGTATGAATCATAGAAAATAAATTTTACGCGTAGATATTACGTTCTAATTATATATTTAAGCGCAGCTTCTAATTTAACAAATCGTGATTGCTAAAAAACCTATGTTTCTATGTGGTTAAAAAAAGTGCAATCTATATATTAGGAAAAACATTAAACTTGTAGAAACAAATGTACTATGATTATTGATTTAAGAAGCGATACTGTAACAAAACCATCTGCGCCTATGTTGCAAGCTATGCTTAATGCACCTGTTGGAGATGATGTGTTTAACGAAGACCCTACTATTATTCAGCTAGAAGAAAAACTAGCCAATATGTTTAACATGCAGGCGGGGTTGTTTTGTCCAAGTGGCACCATGACCAACCAGATTGCCATTAAAGCGCATACACAATCAGGAGATGAAGTTATATGCGATGTAAACTCGCATATATATGTTAATGAAGGCGGCGGAATTGCTTCTAACAGTGGCGCACAGGTACGTTTGCTGAATGGAGATAGAGGCAGAATTACCGCTAAACAGGTAGAAGAAAACATTAACGGAGATTTTGACTGGTTGCCTCGAACAGGGCTTGTAAGCCTTGAAAACACCATAAATAAAGCAGGTGGAAGTTTTTATACTGCTAAAGAAATTGAACCCATTACACAACTTTGCAAACAAAAAAACTTACCATTACATTTAGATGGCGCACGTATTTTTAACGCGTTAGTGGCAAGCAATGAAACTGCGCAACAACATGGTAGTTTATTTAACAGCATTTCGGTTTGTTTATCTAAAGGATTGGGTGCTCCTGTTGGATCGGTGCTTTTAGGCGATAAAGCATTTATTAAACAAGCTCGTAGAATACGCAAGGTTTTTGGTGGTGGCATGCGTCAAGGAGGAATATTGGCTGCTGCAGGCTTATACGCCATTGAAAACAATATTACACGTTTAAAAGATGATCATGCACGTGCTAAAGAATTAGAGAAAATGCTGAAGTCTTTGCCATTTATAGAAAACATTTTACCTGCAGATACCAACATTGTTATTTTTGATGTAGCCGAAAAAGTGGGTAGTACAAATTTTGTAAAGACATTGCAAACACATAACATAAAAGCAGTTGCTTTTGGTAAAAATACTATACGTATGGTTACTCACTTAGATTTTACGGATGATATGCTGAATGAAATTGCAAAAACGCTGAAAACAATTTCGTTGTAGTTGATGTTGTATTTGCGTTAGGGATTGCAGAGGAAAGCTTTTTGGTAATCCAAAAACTTGAAACGAAAAGCCCGCCGCTGTAATCAGCGGAACGCCCGATGAATTTAAATAATTTATGAGATGCTGAAACAAGTTCAGCATGACGAGTAAGCCTAAGCTTTTACTTTTTCGCCATAATGCTCGGCGCGGGTGCGTTTTACATCTTCACTCGCTAAATACTCATCATAGCTGCAAACCTTATCTATCATACCTTTTGGCGTGATTTCGATAACGCGGTTTGCAATCGTTTGCACCAATTGATGATCATGAGAGGTGAAAAGAATAGTTCCTTTAAAATCTTTCATCTCGTTGTTTAAAGCGATGATGGCTTCCAAATCCAAGTGATTAGTTGGCTCATCTAACATTAATAAATTAGCGCTAAGCAGCATGGTTTTAGATAACATGCAACGCACTTTTTCTCCTCCGGAAAGCACAGTAGAACTCTTCAAAGTTTCTTCTCCGGTAAATAACATTTTACCTAAAAAGCCACGTATAAAGGTTTCATCCTTATTAACAGAATACTGACGAAGCCAATCGATTAAATTATTATCGCCTTCAAAATATTTATGATTTTCGTTGGGCATGTAGGCTTTGGTAATGGTTGTACCAAAAAGATACGTGCCTTTATCTGCCGTTTCTTTTTCGTTTAAAATTTGAAACAAGGTAGTAATAGCAAGCTGATTACGGCTAATAAAAGCAATTTTATCTCCTTTACGAACATTGATGTTTATGTTCTTTAACAACACACCTTCTTCGTTTGATTTATGAAGATTTTCTATGTGAAGAATTTGATCTCCGGCTTCGCGTTCTTGCTTAAAAATAATAGCGGGATATTTACGTGTAGAAGCAGGGATATCATCAACAGCCAGTTTATCTAATAATTTTTTACGAGATGTTGCCTGACTGGATTTAGAAGCGTTGGCAGAAAATCGTGCGATGAACTCTTGTAACTCAGCACGTTTATCTTCGGTCTTTTTATTGGCATCAGAGCGTTGTTTTAATTTCAACTGACTCATTTCATACCAAAAACTGTAGTTACCGCTGTACGTAGAAATTTTACCAAAATCTATATCGCAAATACTGGTACAAACCGCATCTAAAAAGTGCCTATCGTGACTAATTACAATAACCGTATTTTGAAAATCAGCTAAAAAATCTTCCAGCCAATTAATGGTTTCAGCATCCAAATCATTGGTAGGCTCATCCATTAATAAGATGTCAGGATTTCCAAAAAGAGCCTGTGCCAATAACACACGTACTTTTTCTTTACCCGTTAAATCTTTCATTAAACGATTATGAAATGATTCTCCAATACCCAAACTTCCCAATAATTGTGCGGCATCGCTTTCGGCATTCCAACCGTTCATTTCGCCAAATTCAGCTTCTAACTCAGATGCTTTAATACCATCTGCTTCAGTAAAATCTGCTTTTGCGTAAATAAGTTCTTTTTCTTTTATAATGGCATGTAATTTTTTGTTGCCCATTATAACGGCATCCATTACGGCATATTCGTCAAACGCAAAGTGATTTTGGCTAAGCACACTCATACGTTGCCCTTTCGGGATATCTATGGTACCTTTATTTGCCTCAATCTCTCCCGATAAAATTTTCATGAAGGTTGATTTACCTGCACCATTGGCACCAATAATGCCGTAGCAGTTGCCGGGTGTAAACTTTAGGTTTACTTCATCAAATAAAACACGCTTGCCATATTGCAGCGTTACGTTGCTTACTGTAATCATAATTTCAATTGTTGAATTATTGATTTAAAGAATTGTAGATTTTTAAAAATCAACAAATCTAAATTCTACAAATCAATAAATTTTAAGGGCGCAAAGGTAGTGCTTTTTAAGCACAAATATTAGGCAAGAACGGTAATACCGCCTTTAACTACTTCATCTAATTTTACGTTTACTTTGGTGCCAATAGGTAAAAACACATCTACACGAGAACCAAATTTAATAAAACCAAACTGTTCGGTTTGTACAGCAGCATCGCCAGCTTTGCTATACATAACAATACGACGAGCCAATGCCCCTGCAATTTGACGGAATAAAATTTGTGTGCCGTCTTTCTTTTCTACCACAACGGTTGTACGCTCGTTTTCGGTAGAAGATTTTGGGTGCCATGCTACTAAATATTTACCATGATGATGCACAGCATATTTTACTGTTCCGCTTACCGGGTAACGGTTTACGTGCACATTGGTTGGCGACATAAATATAGAAATCTGTAATCGTTTATCTTTAAAAAACTCAGGCTCTTCAACTTCTTCAATAACTACAACTTTACCATCTGCAGGGCAAATAATTTGATTTTCGTTTTTTGTCCAGTTGCGGCTTGGGCTTCTAAAAAACTGCAAAACAATAACCAATACCACTAAACTTATTGTGTAAGCTGTGCATTTAGCCACATTGCTTTCAGGAAAAAAGTAATTGGCAATACCAATTAATATAGCCGAAAACAAGATTGCCAGTGCAATAGTTGGATATCCTTCTTTATGTATAGTCATAGTTTTAAATTAAAGCGCAAAGCTATAACAATTTTAAAGTTTTTAAGTATCAAAGTTTTTAAGTGCCAGGATATTTGAGTTTAAAAATTTATACAATGACAATACTTTCTAACTTTGCTACCTGATACTTTGCTACTTAACTAATGATTAGTGTTATTTGTCCGGTTTATAATGAAAGTGCCTACATTAAGAAGGTGCTTGACTTCTATACTACTGCCCTACCCGCAGATAAAGAGCTAATACTTATTGACGGCAATTCTACCGATGATACCTGCGTTATTATTAAGCAATACATGCAAAAACGTGATGATATACGTTTGTTAGACAACCCAAAACGTATTGTGCCTTATGCCTTAAACAAAGCCATAGAAGCCGCTAAAGGAGATATTATTATAAGATTAGATGCACATACAGATTATGCACCTGATTATTTTGAGAAAATTTTAGAAACCTTTGCTAAAACTGATGCTGATATTGTGGGAGGCCCCATGCGCATTGCAAAAGGAAATACTGTACAAAATGCCATTGGTTATGCTACTTGTACGGCTTTTGGTGTTGGTAATAGTTCATTTCATTTTCCGGATTATGAAGGATATACCGATAGTGTTTATTTAGGCGCCTGGAAAAAAAGCATTTTTAAAACAACCGGCTTGTTTGATGTGGCTTTTAAACGCAACCAGGATGATGAGTTTCATTACCGCGCAAAAAGTATGGGTTTTAAAATATATCAGCATCCTGATATAAAATTGCATTACCACCCGCGTAAAACCTTTGCTTTATTATTTAAACAATATTACCAATATGGTTTGTATAAGCCGTTGGTGCTGCAAAAAAACAAATCGGCATTAAGTGTTAGGCATTTAATACCCGCTATGTTTGTTTGTTATTTACTTACCATACCTGTTAGTTTAGCATTTGGCTTTTATATTGGTTTATTGCCTTTGCTTTTTTATTTATTAGGCGATGTATTTTTTACCTCTAAAGCCAATAACCCCATAAGCGAATTGCTTGCCATTATGCTGGTTTACCCCATACTGCATATATCTTACGGCTTAGGCTTTATTAAGGGTTTTATAAGGAAACCGGACAAGTAATTAAAGCCACAGATTGCACAGATTAACGCAGATTTTAAATAATTTACCTATTACTAAAAAACAATTACCTTTAAACTTACTAAACTAAACCTATGAAAAAAATAGTTACTCTTTTAGCCTTAGCTTTTTGTTTGAATGGATGGGCGCAATGCGCAATAACAATTACTGGAAATACGGTAGTATGTAATGGCGATGCAACTACTTTAACTGCAAATGGTGCATCATCTTATACTTGGTCCACTGGGGTAAGCACCCCAACTATTTCTATTTTAGCCAATAATTATACAACTTATACCGTTACTGGTACCACTGGAACATGCACCGCTACACAAACTGTAGCTATTTTAGGTAATGCAACACCAACATTAGGATTATTTGTTTCGTCATCTAATATTTGTGCTGGTTCATCTGCAATTATTTATCCAAGCGGTGCTACTACATATACTTTATTTCCAGGTAGTTTAACAGGCACAAGTTTTACTGTAACGCCAAATTCACCTACATCATATACAATTAATGGTACTGATGGATTAACAGGTTGTTCAAATGATCCTGCTAATGCTGCAATTGCAAGTATTATGGTTTATCCTTCACCAACAGTTAATGTTTCTGGAGCAAGTATTAATCCAGCGTCATGTGGATTACAAAACGGAGGAATTATCCCATCAGCTAATGTATTGGGGGGGACAGCACCTTATAGTTACCAATGGTATATCGGCAATAGCCCAGTATCTGGTGCTACCTCATTAAATTTAAGTAATGCTGGTAGTGGAACATATAGCTTTCAGGTTATTGACGCAAATAGTTGCACTACATCGGGATCTTTTTTTGTTATACCTGGCACACCTACTCCAAGCGTAACTTATACTTTAACGCAAGATGCTACATCCCATACTTGGGATGTTTATGCAAGTTATGTGAGTGGCACACCTCCTTATACTTATAGTTGGAGTTGGGGAGATGGTACTAATGATAATGCAGCTTATCCGAGTCATACATATTCTGTTGCAGGTACTTATAGCATTTGTGTAACCGTTACAGATGCCAACGGTTGTAGTTCTACGTATTGTCAAAATGATGCGGTTTCGCGCTTAGGCAATAACAATGCTTATAGCAGTATGGTTTATGTAAATGTGTTTAATGGTTTATCGAGTATTTCTCAATACTCAAATCTCAATACTAATATCTCTGTTTATCCTAACCCAAATAACGGGGTATTTAATTTGTCTATTAGTCAACTTGAAAATGAAAAAACAAACAGCATTGAAGTTTATAATTTAATTGGAGAATGTGTTCATCGTCAAATTATCGCATCGGCTGATTGTCTAATTGATTTAAGCAGTTTACAAAATGGTATTTACAACCTAAGTATTATTAGTAATGAGGGTGTGGTAAATAAAAGTGTTGTTATAAGCCGCTAAGCCCTTATACTCGTCATGCTGAACTTATTTCAGCATCTGCATGAGATTCCGAAACAAGTTCGGAATGACAGCAAGTAAGAAAGAGCTGATTAATTCGGCTTTTTTATTTTGTATATTTGTGTAATAAAAAAACAGAAAATGAAAGGTGTAAATTATATAACCGACAGCAAAAACCGAAAAAAATCGGTGATAATAGATTTGAAATTGTTAGAAGAATACAACAAGCATATTGAAGATCTTTTTGATATTATTGTAGCCGAGTCGCGTGAAGATGATGAAGATGTGCCTTTTGAAGAAGTTGTAAAAGAACTGAAAAAAGCAGGAAAATGGTAAAATACACCATCACTTTTAAGCGCGAGGCAATAAAGGATTTAAAAAGCGTTCCGTCTAAAATTGCGCATAAAATAGGTGCTTCCATTACCGAACTTGCTATAAATCCAAGACCCAGCGGTTGCAAAAAATTAGTAGGTAAGCAAGCTAATTTTTGGCGTATCCGCATTGGTGATTACCGTGTTGTTTATGTAATAGATGATGAAATTCGTATAGTAAACATCAGAAAAGTAGGTCACCGAAAAGATATTTACGATTAGTATGTGCTTTTGTTTAAATAAAAAAGAGTCGCCCTAAACAGAACGACTCTTTTTTTATTTAAGTATTTATTTAATTAACAAACCTTTTCCATCCAGCCAAAGGTATCTTCTATTTTACCTTTACGAATAGCTCGTAAAGTATCATCTACTTTAGGAGAGAACTTGCGCTCTTCTATTGGAGGTAGTTGGTAATCATGGTCTTTATAACCAATAGTTTGTATGTGCGCAATAGTTGCTGCAGTACCTGTACCAAAGGCTTCTTTAAGCGTGCCATTTTCATGCGCTTCAATAACTTCTTTAATACTTACTTTACGTTCTTCAACATCATAACCCCAAAGGCGTGCCAGTTTTAAAACTGTATCTCGTGTAATACCTGCCAAAATAGTATCTTCTAAACCCGGTGTAATTACTTTGTTGCCAATAACAAACATCAGGTTCATAGTACCCGATTCTTCTACGTATTGATGCGTTTTAGAATCTGTCCAAATTACTTGTTGGTAGCCTTTTTTCTGCGCTAAAATGGTTGGATATAAAGAACGGCCATAGTTTCCTCCATTTTTTACAAAGCCCACACCGCCTTCTACCGAACGGAAATAAGAGCTTTCAATCAAAACTTTTAATGGCTCAGAATAATATTTTCCGGCAGGTGCCATGATAATAACAAATTTGTATGTTTCAGCCGGACGAACGCCAATAGCTTCATCTGTGGCAATAATAAACGGACGAATGTATAAAGATCCAAACTCATCTGTTGGAATCCAATCTTTATCAATTTTCAATAATTCAACTAAACCGCCCATAAAAATCTCTTCAGGTACTTCGGGCATTGCCATACGAATGGCTGATTTATTTAAACGGTGGAAATTTTCTTGTGGACGAAATAAAACAGTTTCGTCTTTAACAGTTCTAAAGGCTTTCATTCCTTCAAAAATAGTTTGTCCGTAGTGAAGTGCGCTAACAGCATAGCTCATAGGCGCATTGCCATAAGGCTCTATGTATGATTTTATCCACTTACCATCTTCGTATTCTGCCACAAAAATGTGGTCGGTAAAAACTTTTCCAAACGGAACTTTATTTACATCCTGATCAGCTAACCTGCTTTTTTTGGTTAGCGTTACTTTATCTAAATGTAACTGTGCTGTAGTAATCATAACATGAGTATTTATTGTTTGCCAAGTAAGCATATTTTTTTGTGAACAACAAATATTTTAGTCAAATTAACTTTAACTCGTTATAAAAGCAAAAAAGCTAACTTTACCGCCGTGATTTTTATACAACGTTTTTTATATACACTTTGGAAATGCCTGTTTTTGGCTGCTTTTTTAAGCATCCTAATCATATTATATCCTTTTTTAGTCATATTCCTTTCAAACAGAAAAAGATACAAGTATGCTTTTTATTGTCAGAAAATTATGGCCAGATGGATTTGCTTTTTTTCGGGCATTTATCTAAAAAAAATATATCAAATTAAACCCGAAGAAATACCTACACCCTGCGTTATTGTTTCAAATCACGCATCTTATTTAGATATTATTTTAAGCTACTTTATTATAAAAAATTACTTTGTATTTATGGCTAAGTTTGAACTTAATAAAGCCCCTTTGTTTAGCATATTTTTTAAAGACATGCAAATTTCGGTTAATAGAGAAAGCAGGTCTAACAGTCACAAAGCTTTTATACGTGCGGGAGAAGAGCTTGACATGGGGCATAGCGTATATATATTTCCGGAAGGAACTATTTCATCAAACGGAGTTTTAAAGAATTTTAAAAACGGGCCTTTTAAGTTAGCAGTAGAAAAACAAGTACCTATTTTGCCTATAACATTTATAAATAACTGGAAGCTTTTGCAAAACGGAGGTTTTTTTAAGAGTTATGGTCGCCCGGGTATTTCTCGCGCTGTAATACATGCGCCAATACAAACAAAAGGTATGACCGAAGAAAATATTGTAAATTTGCGCACACAAGTTTTTACTTTAATAAACGATACATTAAAAGCACATGAGTAAAATAGATCATAAAACAGTTGATGAAGTTGCACACTTGGCTCGCCTTGAATTTATTAGTGAAAAAGCAAAAGATGAAATGGCAAATGATATGACGCGTATGCTTGCTTTTGTAGAAAAGCTGAATGAGCTTGATACAACAGGCGTTGAGCCATTGATTTATATGACCGATGAATCGAACGTGTTGCGCGAAGATTTGGTAAAAGATACCATCACTCAAAAAGAGGCTTTACTAAACGCTCCTAAAAAAGACAGCGATTATTTTAAAGCGCCAAAAGTTATTGAACAGAACCG
>CAIXZI010000665.1 GCA_903923915.1 uncultured Bacteroidota bacterium | reverse complement strand
TTGTGTGGCAAAAATACACATTTTACATGTGAGAAATAAGATTTTTAGAAATGAGCTTACAGCTTAATTACTCTCTTTGCGAGGTTCCTCATCTTTAGCAACAGAATGCGGAGTGGAAGCAATATCTTCTTCTTCATTACCTACATTTAAATCGGGTAATTTTATATTGTGCCAATCAAATGTTTTGGGTATGGTATCTCCTAAAAGATAACCCCATGGCTCGAGTGCGGGTATTCTATCAAAAATGACTTTTATTATAGCAATAATTGGTAAAGCTAAAAACATACCCGAAATACCTATTAAAGCGCCACCTCCAACAACACCTATCATAGCAGCTAAGGCATTAATTTTAATTTTTGAACTTACTACACGCGGAATTAAAATATTGCCATCGATAAAGTGTACCACAGCAAATATAACTATCACACTAATAAGCATACTTAACTCACTTGAACTGCCAAGGGCTACAGTCATGGTCAATAAAGCTGCAGTAAATATACCAATGTAGGGTATTAGGTTTAAAATGGCTGCAACAACGCCCATAAAAATGGGGTACTCAACTCCAACTATCATTAAGCCGGCAGATATCATGGTGGCTATAATAGCCATTTCAAGCAACAAACCTACTATGTAGCTGCGCACCACCGTTTTTATTTCAAACATAATTTCTTTTAAAATTATATGGTGCTGTATGTTTACTACTTTGGTTAAGAATTTAATAAACAAAGTTCGATACAATAATATCAGGAAAGTATATATGGGCAAAAGCACAAGCGTTAATATAACGGTAGAAAATCTATCAAGTGTATTTCCCATCAGTTCATTTCTATCCTCAATTTGGTGCGTTACTTTTTCGATATAATTATTTTGATTGCGATAACTTATATTTAATTTTTCGTGTATCCAACTTTGTATATTATGGTAGTGGATGTTTAAGTGTTGCTTTATGTTTGGTATATCTTCAGAAAAAGTTGAAATCTGCCTGCTTATAAAAAACACAATACTTATGCCAACTAGTATAGCTAAAATTACGGTTGTAAACACAGCAATTACATGCGGAAATTTTAATCTGTAATTTAAAAAAGCAACCACAGGGCGTAATAAAATAGCAAATAAAAAGGCAAGTAAAAGTGGCACAAGCACCGGGTGCATAAAATACACACCAATAACTGTTATACTTATAATAAATAGACTGGCTGCTATTTTTACGGGATAACTACTCATCTTTGTTTTTTTCTTTCGATACTAATCCGCTTATAAAAGATAGTATTTTGTCTTTATTGTTTTTAATAAGTGGCAAAGCTAATTTTTCTACTAATAGGGTTGTAATAAAGCCTCTGATAGAATTATTTTTATTAAATAACCTACCTACCACCATATCAGTAGCAAAGCCTGTAGCGGCAGATATTCCGTCTTGCCTAAATTCTTTATCGTTAGCTAAATCTTTTACGGTGTTTTTTAAAATATTTTTTAGCTGAAAATTTTCGTAAACACTTTTTACATTATTTTTCAATTCAATTTCCTGCGCATTTTTTATTTGCGTTAGCTGCGCTATTCGTTGGGTAACTTCGTCGTAAGTGGTAATTTTGGTATTAGTCATTGTTTAAAATTTGTTTGATGATTAAATTTCGTAGCGGAAGTACAATGGCTTTTTTACGACAAAGAATTAAAAGTAACGTTAGCAAAAAATAAAACCCCGAAACGATAAAAAATCCGGCAAAACTATTATTCATCAAGGCCGAAATATAAAATGCGGCTGCTATGTTAATAAACAATAAAAACATACTGCCAAAAATGGCTATTAAAATAATGGCAACGCTTTGAGAGCCAATAGTAGCGGCTTTTTGAGCAACTGTTAAGGTTACAATTTCGTATCGGGTATTTGCGTATTCTTTAAAATTTTCGGTTAGTTTTTCTACGCTATTTATTTCTTCTTGCATATTGTTTAGGCTACTTTGCTTTTTATTTGATTAGATTTTTCTTCTACCATTTTTTTAGCTGCATCAAGTCCTTGACTTAATGTGTCTTCCATCTCACTTACTTTTTTCTTCAAAGCATCAATTACTTCTTTAATTTCTTCTTCTGCATCA
This sequence comes from uncultured Bacteroidota bacterium, assembly GCA_903923915.1. Classification (GTDB taxonomy): domain Bacteria; phylum Bacteroidota; class Bacteroidia; order B-17B0; family Aurantibacillaceae; genus PALSA-968. The sequence continues at coordinate 291 of CAIXZI010000665.1, read as the reverse complement.
GTAGCTAAATCGCTTGCACCATCGGCCATTTTTTTGCGTGTTTCACTTCCTTTATCAGGCGCTAATAAAATTCCAATAGCCACGCCAACGGCTGCGCCAAGTAATAAGGCTCCTATTATTTTTGTTGTATTATTGCTCATGTTGTTTATATTTTAATTTAGGTAAAGTCGATCAAGTTGTTGGTCGTGGTATGAGAACTTGCTCTCATAAAGCATTAGATATTTCTGAACGTAATATAACTGTTTATAATTATTGTTCATCATCTACTGAATATATTAAAGATAAACTTAA
>CAIXZI010000664.1 GCA_903923915.1 uncultured Bacteroidota bacterium | reverse complement strand
GTTTCACCCACAAACTTAGCATTTTTATTTTTTAAAGCAAAAAAAATATTAAAAACAATATTATTTAGGTTTATACGTTAAGTACCCAAATAAGTTTCATATTTTTAAAGAATGATTTTTAACAGAAGGCTTTATATAGTAGTTTTTGTAGTTGTTTGTTTTTGCAAAATGCTTCCTCAATCGTTTAAAATGCCAAAAGGCAATGTGCTTGAAGATGCTGGTGTTCTAAAAATTAAGTGGAACGCCCCTATGGCTTTTCAACAAAAAGGCAAATTAATTAAAACATTGTCGTTTGATGGGGTGTCTTTTATAGAAGAAAAAGGGTTTTTACCCTCCCTGCTTTTAAAGGAAGCTTGTAAACAAGGGGTTAAAATGCAGGCTATAGTTCAGCCAGTGCTAACCGAAACCCTATCTGCACAAGAAGAGGCCAGCGTAAATAAAGCCTACTTAACTGATAATTTTGATGTGGTTGAAACGTATGTAAACACGTATAGAAAAGTACCCTACGTTTATAGTAAGCTAGTTCCTTTGCGAATTAATAAAACAACAGGTAAATTAGAAAAACTGGTTTCGTATCGTTTGCAGTGGCAGCCTACGGCAGAGCTTTTGCAATCGGTTAATGAGCGAAATGCTAATCAATATAATAAAACGCAGGCTTTTACATTCTCTTCGGTATTGGGTAGTGGCACTTGGTATAAAATAGGCACAGCCGAAAATGCGGTTTATAAAATTGATAAAGCCTTTTTACAACACATGAACATTGATGTAAGCTCTATTGACCCACGCAACATTAAAATATATGGCAATGGAGGCGAAATGCTATCTGAAGCCAATAGCGCTTTTCGTTACGATGATTTAACCGAAAACGCTATTTATGTGCAAGGCGAAGCCGATGGCACTTTTGATAATGGAGATTATATTTTGTTTTACGGCCAATCTCCCCATAAATGGAAATACAATGCAGGTAAAAATGCAGCTACCCGATACAGCAGAAACAAGCACTATTACTCCGATTCTGTTTTTTATTTTTTAAACGTAGATATACCTACTAACGGAAAAAGAATTACTACACAAACAGATGCCGCAGCCCCAATTACCAATATTGTTAATTCTTTTGATGACTATTTGTTTCATGAAAATGATGCTACTAATTTGGTAACATCGGGCAGAGAGTTATACGGCGAAAACTTTGATAATACGCCAAGTTATGCTTTTAATTTTTTCTTTCCTAATATACAAAACGATACTGTTTGGTTAAAAACAGATTTACTTGGCAGGCGCATTCAGCCGCTTGCTGCCGGCTCTTTCAACGTGACTTATCCGGGTGCGGGTAGCCCATATAACTTAACCTTTGGCACCGTTTGCTCAGATTACGAGTGTGATGTGGGCGCTGTACTTAACGGCACAGGCGCCAAATATTTTATATATACTGGTAGCTCCAACAGCCCCGTTAATATTAGCGTTAACAGAACTTATACGGATGAAACCGGCTGGTTAAATTATATTTGGGTAATTGCCCGCCGTGCACTTACCATGCAGGGCAATCAAATGGGGTTTAGAGATTATCGTAGTATTGGCGCAAATGCTGTTTCGCAATTTAATGTGCAAAGCTCTAACCCTAATTTACGAATTTGGAATGTTACCGACCAATTTAATATAAGAGAGCAACAAACAGCATTTGCCGCTAATAATTACGCGTTTTCTGTAGTAACAGATACTCTAAAACAATTTATTGCTTTTGATGGCACATCTTACAAAACACCTGCTTTTGTTGGTGCCGTGGATGAGCACAGAAATTTACATGCTATGATTGAAGGTCCGGCAGATTACATTATTATTACACCAAAAAGTTTTATGCAACAAGCCCAGCAGCTTGCTCAACTTCATCTTACCCACGAAAATTTAAAATCTGTAATAGCTACGCCTGATGAAATTTATAACGAATTTTCATCCGGTGTGCAAGATATAACCGCTATTCGTCAGTTTGTACGCATGTATTACAAAACGTTTACTACACGTCCGCCGCAATATTTATTGTTGTATGGCACGGGTTCTTATTTATTGAAAAACAGATATGATCCTGGAAACACGGTAATGGTTCCGGCATTTGAAACCTATAACTCGTGGAGTAGAACTAATTCTAAAACAGGTGATGATTTTTATGCTATGTTAGATGATAATGAAGGTGTAATAAGCCGAGATGGAACTCCTGACGGCGCCATAGATATTGGTGTAGGTCGCCTGCCGGTTAAAAACAGCACCGAAGCCACCGCTGTAGCCAATAAAATTATTCAATACTATAATAGAATAGAGCCTACATCTAGTTGTTGCGATCAGGCTACACAAAACACGCCCGATTGGCGTAACTGGGTATGCCTTATTGCCGATGATGCCAACCCTACAAGCGATGGAAGTAGTAGTTGGGAAACCGGTTTTTTAGATCAGCAAGAAGCAAATGTATCTAAGGTAATGTTAAATCCTACTTATAATATAGATAAAATTTATGAAGATGCTTATCAGGTAGAAACCGTTCCTGGTGGCAGGCGATACCCCGATGTGGTAACGGCTATTAATAACCGAGTGGCTAAAGGCGCTTTAATTATGGGTTACTCTGGTCATGGTGGCGAGCTTGGTTTAGCACACGAAGAAATTATTACCATTAACCAAATACAAGAGTGGAATAATATTAACAATATGCCTTTGTTTTTTACCGCTACTTGCGAATTTAGCCGTTATGATGACCCAACCATTGAGTCGGCCGGAGAAGATATTTTATTAAACCCAAATGGCGGTGGTATTGGCTTGTTTACTACTACCCGACTTGCTTATATTACAGATGGAACGGCCTTAGGCCCTGAGTTTTATGCCGTATCGCTCGATTCATTAATTAACGGCAAACGCCCCGCTTTAGGCGATATTATGCGCATTACCAAACACAACGTGCCGCCACAATATTTACACTTTGCTCTTTTAGGCGATCCTGCTGTTACCTTATCATATCCAAAACAACATACCGGCAATTTAATAACGGTTAATACACATACCTATGTGCAGGGCGGCGCTAATGATACGTTAGCTGCTTTAGGAAAATATACCATTACCGGGTTTATTGCTGATGCAACCGGAAACAATAAACAAACTTGGTTTAATGGTAGTATCTATATTAGTGTGTTTGATAAACCTTCTACCATTACTACACTTAATAATTCGCAAAACACAATACCTACAGCGGCTTATTATACTAAGCCTTTCCAGCAACAAAAAAGTGTTTTATATAAAGGTAAATCCAATGTAGTTAACGGAGATTTTACCTACACATTTATTTTACCAAAAGATATTTTATACAATTTTGGTAACGGTAAACTAAGCTATTATGCGCAAACTGATACTACCGATGGGGCTGGGTATTTCAGTCAGGTTGTTATTGGTGGCACAAGTAACACACCTGTTATTGATCACCAAGGACCGGGCATAAAATTATTTATGAATGATGAGAAATTTGTAACAGGTGGCAACACCAATCAAAATCCATTTATATACGCTTTATTATCTGATTCGTCGGGGGTAAATACTACCGGCAACAGTTTAGGGCATGATATTGTGGCTATTTTAGATGCAAACACTCCGCACGAAGTTGTATTAAATGATTATTACCAGGCCGATTTAAATAAATATCAATCGGGTAAAATATTGTATCAGCTTCATAGCCTATCAAATGGGCATCATACGCTAAGCATGAAAGTGTGGGATGTAGTTGATAATTCAAGTACCACATCAACCGATTTTGTGGTAGCAGAAAATGCTCAGATGGCTTTATCGCATGTGCTTAACTATCCTAATCCGTTTACTACATCAACTAAATTTTATGTAGAGCATAACCAAGCCTGCGATGTTTTAAATGTAGAAGTGCAAATATTTACCATAACCGGTAAAATTGTTAAAACCATTTTACAAACGGTAGAAAATCAGGGCTTTAGAACTGATGGTATTGCCTGGGACGGTAAAGATGATTACGGCGATAAGCTTGGCAGGGGGGTTTACATTTACAAAGTAACCGTTAAAAATAGCGAAGGCAGCAAGGCAGATAAGATAGAGAAGTTAGTAATCTTAAATTAAATAATTAAATTCGCACGCTTTATAAAAAGATGAACAACAAAATAATTGCATCACTTGGTTTTTGTGCTTTAGTATTCCAATCATACTCTCAAGGCGTTAATTATAATAAAGGTGGCATTAGTACAGTTACTACGGCGGTTCCGTTTCTATTAATAACACCCGATGCCCGTGCCGGTGGTATGGGAGATTTAGGCGTTGCCTCTACACCTGATGCCAATTCTATGTATTGGAACCCTTCTAAACTTGCCTTTGCCGAAAAAGATTTTGGTTTGTCTATGTCTTATACACCTTGGTTAAGAGCCCTAGTGCCTGATATTAGTTTAACATCCGTATCTGGCTATAAAAAAGTAAAAAAAATGGCTGCTATTGGCGGTTCTTTAAGATACTTTACCTTAGGTAGCGTTCAGTTTACAGATAATAGTGGTAATGCCATTGGTACTTATAAACCTAATGAATTTGCGTTAGATTTAGGCTATAGCCAAAAATTGAGTCAGCGTTTTTCGGTTGGTATTGCATTTCGTTATATAAATTCAAACCTTACCAATAGTATTCCTTTACCCGGCAGCTCAACTACCACGCATCCCGGCAGGTCTTTTGCGGTTGATATGTCTTGTTATTATCACAGTAAAAAATTAGATATTGGAGAAAAAAAAGGTGAAGCTTCTTTTGGCGTAAACATTTCAAACATAGGAAGTAAAATTTATTATACAGATAATGCAGACGCATCATCTAAAAGTTTTTTACCAACTCAGCTGCGTATAGGCGGCGGTTTTAAAATTCATTTAGATGAATACAACACCATTACTCTTTTGGGTGATGTAACCAAATTAATGGTACCTAGTCCGCCTGTTTGGCAATTAGATGCGCAGGGCAATCGCATTCCCGATGGCAACGGCAGTTATTTAATTGCAGCAGGTAAAGATCCTTATCGCAGTATAACATCAGGTATGTTGGGTTCTTTTTCAGATTCGCCTAATGGCGCCATTGGAGAATTACAAGAAATAAGAGCCTCTGCCGGAATGGAGTATTGGTATAATAATTTACTTGCTTTTAGAGCGGGTTATTACTACGAGAATAAATACCAAGGTAATCGCCAATATGTAACGTTTGGTTTAGGTGTAAAATACAGCGTATTTAGTATTGATATGAGTTATTTAGCGCCACTTACACAACGAAACCCATTGCAAAACACCTTGCGTTTTAGTTTGTTGTTTGATTTTGCTGCCTTTAAAGCACAAAATGCAACACCTCCGGCCGATCCGGCTAAATAGATTTACAGTTTTATTACTTCAGTATTCCAAATAAACTTACGTATGTAAGTTTTAACGTTTATCTATTTAAAAATAAATCTTGTCGAAAAAATTAAAAAATCAAATCTTTTTTTTGTTCAAAATTATTATGCGTACATAATTTGTGTTATATTAGTATAATATATTTTGTGTGTATGATTAAAAATTACTTTTTAAACTCTTTTTTTTTACCACTAGTTTTAATAAGTTTATTTTGTGGTAAAATAGTCGCACAGGTTAATTATGTTGCTGCCGGTACTTACGGATTGCGTTTAATTAGTCCAACTTATACAGGTAGTGCCATACAGGTAAGACGTACTTGTGATAACGCTACCAAAGACATTGGCTTTTCTTGCGGGGCATTAAATACAACTTCTTTGTCCGATTTTGTTATAGCCTCTAATCCATTAAGTGCTATTAGTTCTAGTGCGGCTACAGCTTATAGTTTGCGTAAATTAAGTTGTTTAGCATCTAACACGGTTGCAGTAAATGTGCGTCGTAGTTGCGACAATGCAACTTCAGATATTGGTTTTACGTCAACCGGAGATTTTGATACAACAAGTTTCCAAAAATTTGTATTTAAATCGTATCCATTAAGTGCCATAAGTGCCAGTGCAGCTGCTGCATATAGCTTGCGTAAGTTGTACTGTGCTTATGCAGGTAATGCTATTCTTGTACGCCGCAGCAGTGATAATACTACAC
>CAIXZI010000663.1 GCA_903923915.1 uncultured Bacteroidota bacterium | reverse complement strand
TAAAAAGCCTGTTTTTTTTACAGCCATATTCTCAAGGTTGTCTCCCGTAACAATTAAGGCACCTTTTAGGCCATGTACGCGACTTAATTTTCCTACTTTAATTAATTGGCTCACTCTAAAATTAACGTTATTTTTGAACTCTCAAATTAATGACTTTAAACGGAAAACAAAAAATATATTTTGCCAGCGATTTTCATTTAGGGGTTCCTACTTATGAAGCCAGCTTAGCGCGTGAAAAAAAAATTGTGGCATGGCTCGATTCTATTAAACACGATGCTGCCGAAATTTATTTGGTGGGCGATTTGTTTGATTTTTGGTTTGAATATAAATATACGGCACCAAAAGGCTTTATACGCCTGCTTGGTAAGATTGCCGAAATAACAGATAGCGGTACGCCTGTTCATTTATTTACCGGAAACCATGATATGTGGATGTTTGATTATTTACCAAAAGAAATTGGCGTAACCATACATACCGAGCCTATTGAAAGAACTTACTCGGGCAAAACTTTTTTTATTGGGCATGGTGATGGACTTGGGCCCGGCGATACCATGTATAAATTCATTAAAAAAATATTTGCCAATAAATTTTGTCAGTGGATGTTTGCGCGTGTACATCCAAATTTGGCTTTTGGCGTGGCTAATTATTTTTGCAGAAAAAGCCGCATTGCTACCGGAAATAACGATAGCAAATATTTAGGCGATGATAATGAGTGGTTGGTTTCTTTCTGCAAAGAAAAACTCACTGAAAAACATATTGACTATTTTGTTTTTGGGCACAGGCATTTGCCTATTGAAGTTAATTTGCCGAAACAATCTAAATATTTAAATTTAGGAGAGTGGATTAATTACTACACCTATGGCGAGTTTGACGGTACTAACCTGCACTTAAAGAAATTTAATTAAGTGTTGTTTTTAAAAAACATAAGCAATAAACAACTTAATTTTTTTATTGCCTTATTAGCTCTTATTGTTTTTTCTATTGGTATCAAGTATCGTATTATAGATAATACCAATGACAAGTTGCGCTTTATTGATGGAGATGGCAAAGGCTATTATGCCTATTTACCTGCGGCGTTAATTCATCACGATGTAAGTTTTTCTTTTTATGAAAAGGATGCCGCAAATTTTGGATACAATTATTCAAATACGTTTGTGATGAGTCAAAATGGTATAAACGTAAATAAATATACCTGTGGTGAAGCCGTATTACTACTACCGTTTTTTTTGTTGGCTATATTGTGGAGTTTTATTTTTCACATGCCGATGGATGGCTACAATCAAGCATTTCAAATATTTTGTGGTATAGGCAGCTTTTTTTACCTGATAGTAGGATTAATTTTTACAAAAAAAATTCTGCAACAATATAGCCTTTCAAATATGGCTATAGCGGGCAGTTTAACGGCACTGGCATTGGGCACTAACTTGCTTAATTATACTATTAATGAAAATAGTATGAGTCATATTTTTTCATTTGCCATAATTGCTTGCCATGCTTTTACGATTAAAAAATATACTACTATTTCTTCCCTAAAAGCCAATTTCTTAATGGGTATTACGCTTGGTTTGGTAATCTTAATAAGACCGGTAAATGGCATTATTGTATTGGCTTACCCATTTTTATGGGATAAAAAACTTTTATCTTTTTTTACAAAAGATGTTATTCGCAAACTAATTACTATTGGATTTTTTGCTTTTTGCGTGGCTTTTATACAACTTATTGTTTGGAAAATAGAAACAGGTCATTTTTTAGTTTACAGTTATAAAAACGAAGGCTTTTACTTTAACAAACCACCTCATTTTTTTGAATATTTATTTGGCTTTAGACGGGGTGCATTTATTTATTCGCCAGTGTTATTTTTTGCCTTAGTTGGATTATTCTTTCTTTTCAAAAAAAATATAAAACAATTTTTAACTCTTTTTTTATTTTTACTACTACTTGTATATATACATTCCAGTTGGTGGAGCTGGTATTATGGTGATGGGTTTGGCGAGCGCCCTCTGGTTGATTTTTACGTATTTTTTG
>CAIXZI010000662.1 GCA_903923915.1 uncultured Bacteroidota bacterium | reverse complement strand
GATAATATGCTTGGTTTAAGTCCTTGTAGATTTATAAAATCAATAAATTCTGTCAAGGCATTTGCCGGACTATCAAATTTTGCTGTTCTTATCATTGTTTTGTTTTTTATATGGTTTATGTTTTTACGTGTACTTTAAAATTTACTTCTTGAATCTTTTGTGCATGGTATAAGTAGCTGCCTGAATTTCTAATTCATCAGCCGTTGTTACTTTACCTTGCTGCACCCAAGCATCTAATTCATCTCGTTTGAAATACAACTTGTTTCCCTTTTTAAAATGAGGGATGGTTTTCTCGGATGTTTTTTCGTAAAGGGTGGTGATTTTCAGTCGCAGAAAATCAGCCGCTTGTTTTACATCCAGTATTTCAGGGATGTTCGATTTTAAATGGGTAAATCCTTCTCCGATGATTTCAGAAAGGGATTGTTTCAGAAAAACTTTAAATTCTTCTTCGTTTAGATTGATTAAAAATGATACTGCCATAACTTTGTTTTATTTGGTTTATAAAACAAAGGTGGGTATAGTAGAAAACTAAATTGGGTTACTTGAACCTTCGTGTAAGGATGAGGGGAGTGCTTATTTTGGCTTTAAGTCCTTGCCTATGGCTATTCTCAGTTTAGCGAATAAAATATCTAATTCCTTCAGATTATCTTTATTTTTAATTTCCGGAACATCTCCTAAGTCGATTCTCATGGTGTTAGGGCTATAACCTGTTAAAACGGCAAAGGCTTTTCCGGCATCTGAATCTTTAAGAAACTCTCCGTTTAAAAAGGCTCTTTCTTGTTTTAGATAATGTATGAGTAATACGGTTTGCTGTTCGCTTAGACAAGTCATTTTGTCTTGGCGCGTACGTTTTAGTTTACTTATTTTTAGGTTAGTTGTAGCACCATCCAAATTTTCTTTTGCATTTTTTTCTGCTATTTCATCTTCAGGGTTTTGTCTTAGCATGAAAAAATCTCTTTCAAGATAGAGCCTGCTTCTGCACAAATCTATAAACTCGGCATACTCATCAGCACTAAGTCTTTGCTCTTTTCCCAAAACATTCCACTCATCGGGGGTGTAAATATCTTTTTCAATTAATAAACCGTGGTCGCCATAATAAAGATACATCCTTGTTTGACGATACATTTTTAGTCGTGTGCCATGCTTCTTTAAAAAGGCGTTCTCTTTGTTGGCGTATATTTTATAGTTTTCAGATGTTGCATTGGCAAAATACTTTTCTATAATATCAAAGCTTTCCAATAAGTGTTCTAAAAACTCAACTTTTTTATCTTGTGGAAATTTGGCAATGGATGCTGTATAATCTTTTATGAATTTTGTGGCTAAAAGGTCGGGAACTTGCTTACGGTTTATAGGTTTGTTTTCGGATTTCTTGCTCATAAAATGGATTGTTTTTAACCTGCGCTAAAATAAGAATGTTACGAGTACGTTTTTCATTGGTTGATAAATATTGTTCAGACAAAAGCCCAAACAGATGCTTGGGCTTTTGAGTTAGGCTTATAGCGTGTATCTTTTATAAAATTACGCTACGTTAAGATTTGATTTTGTAAAATCAATTTTAGGCAGGGCTTTTACTGCATCGTGTTTGCGTTTATCCCGAACCTTAGCGTATATCTGCGTAGATTTTATATCTCTATGCCCCAGTAATTTTGAGACGGTATAAAGGTCGCCATCCGCACTACTTTCTAAAATGTTGGTGGCGAAGGTGTGCCTGCCACTATGAAAGTGTAGCTTGCTCTTTTCTATTTCGGCTGCTTTTGCCCATTTCTTTAAACCTGCCTTCATTTTTTCGTAAATCTTGGTTGTGCCATCAACTTCTTTCATTTTCGGAAATACATAAACACTTTTTTCTTCTGATGCCGATTCAGCTGTTCGCTCCTTTATAATATCAATGGCATTTTCTGAAAGGGGTAAATATTCTATTCCTTCTGTCTTTTCCTGTTCAAAATAAAGAAAGTACCGCTGCTCCCCCTCTATGTTTTTGATAACTATTTCATCCCAACGCAAGGGATTTATATCGCTCCAACGCAAACCAGTAAAACAAGCAAAGAAATAAGCCTGCTTTATCTGCTTTTCTATTTTACAAGGTGTGTTTGCTAAATGTTGTAATTGCTCTATAGTAAAAGCACTTCTAAAAGTGTCTTGTCTTTTTAATCTTTGGTGCTGAGGCACATCATGCCACGGATTTTTTGGAATTATTCGTTGTCTTACAGCTTCGTTTATTCCTGCGTTTAAGGCTATTAAGTAAGCAAGTGTTGTATTGTTGCTTACTTGTTTTAAAAGATAACGCTCAAATTCTTTCATCCAAGCAGTAGTTACTTTAGTAAAGGGCAAAGGTTGCTCTTTAGTAAATTTTTTAAGCTGCGAGAGAATCCCAGCATTCAAGCCATTATAGTTTTTTTGGCTGATATACTCTTCAAAGAACAGCGCAAAACAGGCAAGTTTCTTTTTTCGGTTGTTTAATCCGTTTTCATCAACAATTAGTTCATGTTCTCGCTTGGCTCGAATTTCATTCGCCAGCCGCTTCTTTTCTTTGTCATCATTACTTGGTCGGTTCTTGTTGATATGAATTTCTAAAAACTCATACCATCTTGTTTTGTTGTGGTAAATATCCAAATAGAAGGATACTTGTCCGTTGCTCAGTTGCTTTTCTCTTAATTTTACACCCATTTTGTTATGGTTTTTTAGGTTAATAATTACCCCGGTGTAATATTCCGAAAATCGAAACACTCCCGTTGGGTTCATGAACTATCGTGTAACTCTCGAGATATTCTTGGGTAACAATGTGGTAACAAATAGTGCGTAAAAGCACCTATTATGCCTAATCAAGCAGAAATCAATGTCGCCCTAAAAGCCCCTATTATTAGGGATTGTAAGCCTTTAGTTAGACTGAGATAAGTTTTAAATTTTTATGATTACAATAAAAGGATTTTTGCTTCAATCCCTAACGCACTATAACTAAGCGTTTAT
>CAIXZI010000661.1 GCA_903923915.1 uncultured Bacteroidota bacterium | reverse complement strand
GGGTGTTACTTTCTCACATGCACAGAAAATAGGAAATTTAGATTTGATAATGGGCGGACAGTTGTATAATGATGAGGGGTATCGTGACAGCGTTAACGAACAACGCATTAGAGCCAATGTAAATTTAGCGTATCATTTTAAAACCATACCAGGTTTAACTATTGGACTTAACTCAACTATTATGGCTTATAGCGGCCGTTTGTTTTTTTTATGGAAAGATGCAGATCACGCGTTTGAACCTCGTGCTAATTCGTTATCTGTGTATTCAAACCTGCGTGACAATATTGATCCTTATGCAATTTACACTAGTAAAAAAGGTGGAAAACATAACCTTAGAGGTAGGTATTTTTTGACTAATAATAATAATAGTTCTGGCGGTGTGGACCAAAGCGCAAGGGCTGAGTTGTATTATGGCGAATATCAATGGCAGAAAAGTTTCAAAAATAAATTTAACCTTACAGCTGGACTAGTTGGTATGCGACAGGTAGTTTTATCACCTCACTTATACGGCACTCGTTTTGGAAAAAATTTAGCTGTGTATGTTCAAGCAGATAAAAAATTCTTTAATCGCTTAACAGTTTCTGGTGGTATGCGGGTAGAATATTACAAAGTAGATACAGCAACAACTCATGGTGGTTTTTTCTTCCTTAATGCCCCCAAAAAAACTAACCTGCCTGTTCAACCGGTTTTTAGAGCGGGCTTAAACTATCAGGCGTTTGAATATACATTTATACGCGCTTCATTTGGGCAGGGGTATCGTTTTCCAAGTGCAGCAGAAAAATATTTGACTACCATTGTTGGAGGGTTAAATATTTATCCAAACTCTTCACTTCAACCAGAAAAGGGCTATAGTTCTGAAATAGGAATTAAACAAGGATTTAAAATTGGCAATTTTCAAGGCTTTTTAGATGCAGCCTATTTTGTAACGCATTATTACAATATGATTGACTTTGTTTTTAAATATGATACAGCAGGAAAAACACTTAACTCACTTACAGATTATACTAAAAATGCCGGATTTCAATTTCAAAACATAGGAAGTGCAAATATTAATGGAATAGATGTTTCTTTGAGTGGAGCCGGAAAAATTGGCCCGATAAAAGTAGATTTACTTCTTGGTTATACTTACACCAATCCTATTAACCCAAATTTTAATGCAAAGATAGATACTAACGGAACCCTGCGAACCAATCTTTTACGCTATAGAAATAAAACATTGGCTAAAAGTGATATACAACTAACTTATAAAGGTTTTGCCTTAGGTTGGAGTGTTCGTTATACAAGTCCACAACAAAATATAGATAGGCGTTTTGAAGAACCTGCAATTTATGATTTACTTACGCCAAACACTCCATTATACAACAGTACACTGGTAAATCTTCTGCCCGGCTTAAAAGATTACCGAACTAAGCATAGTAAAGGCGTTTGGGCAAACGATTTTAGAATTGGGTATCAAGTAAGTAAAAACTTAAAATTATCCTTCCTGATAAATAACTTCTTTAATGTAGAATTTATGTCGCGCCCAGGCTTGATAGAGCCACCACGCACATTCGTGTTTCAGGCGGCGTTTAAATTTTAAGAAAACAGGAGTGTAAAAATGCTTCCCGCGGGTTTATTATCACTTATACTAATTTGTATGTTATGCAAATCGCATAAATTTTTGGTGATGAATAAACCAAGCCCTGTGCCTTTGGTAGAACGTGTTTCTTCATTGCCGATACGATAAAACTTAGTAAACACCTTTTCTTTTTCGTCGTCAGCAATTCCTGCACCTTCATCTTTTAACGATACAACTGCTTTGTCG
>CAIXZI010000660.1 GCA_903923915.1 uncultured Bacteroidota bacterium | reverse complement strand
TCTTGATCGTTTAGAGAAAATGCAAATGCTGTAGATGCAGTTAATAGAGATGTTAAAATAAATTTTCTGAACATAATTTTATGGAATTGAATTCAAAAATAAGTAAATTGTTCTATAATGTATTAAAAAAATATTTTTTGCACTAATAGCTATTTAATTTACCACAAAAAACTAGAACAAAAGGTCAATTTTAACGTTTCTATCTTTTGGTTTTTTGTTTTATCTTAGCACAAAAATTTCAAAAAAATGAAGAAAATATTACTTGCACTTGCATTATTAACCTGTTCGGTGGTTTTAAAAGCCCAAGACAATTGGAAAAATATAATAACCAATGGTTTTAATTTTGGCACTGTTGAGTTTAATAACATTAAAGCTTTTAATGGTAGTCTTTATCTTGCCGGAGATAGCTCTAGTATGAAAATACGTTTGTTTTCTTCTTTAAATGGAGATACTACAAGCGCTACAGAAGAAACAGCTCTTTACAATGTGTTGCGAGGCGGAAAAGAAAATAAAATTTCAAGTATGACCGCTGATAATAACTATTTGTTTATTGGAACGGGCGTATATCATGATTCTTCTAATACAGTGGCAACTCCACAAGTTTATAGAAAACACCAAAATAATTGGGTAAAACATGGCACCATAAATTATAGCACTTTACCAACCGACAATGCTATTGATACTATAAGCAATCCAAGCCCGTCTATTTCTGCTTTGGCATTGTTTTCTCCTACAGGCAGTAATGATACTATTTATGCGTTTTTACAACCTGATTATAGCAGCAAAATAGGTAAATCTAATAACGTTTCTGTTTGGAAAGCACCGGCTACAGGCACTGCTACGCCAACTTGGGTTAATGCTACAAATTTTGGGTTTAATTCCGGTATCACTAATGTTTACGATGCCTTAGCATGGAACAACAAATTATATATAACAGTTAATACCAGAGATTCTGGTGGAGCTATTTTAAGTACCGCCGATGGTACAAATTGGGATACTTTATTTACGGCAGCATCTATCAAAAGTAAAATCGGACAATATTTTAATGGTGCTTATTTTTCTGCTTTAGAAGTATATAACGGTAAATTAGTAGCAGCACTATCCGGAAATAATGGAAATAGCGGATATATTCTTTGGTCTACAACCAATGGAACTACTTGGGATAGTTTAACTAACAGTACGTATAACTATTTAAGTTACAATATTGGCGGTATTACCGATATACAAACAGCTAACGGAAGATTGTGGGTGCAGGCTTATGATTCTGAGGTTTCAGCACCTATTATCTATTATTATTATGAAAATGGAGTAACAGGCAAAGATTCCCTTTTTGAATCGAGCTCATATACCGGCCTAAGTAATTATGGTGTACAGGGTGGAACTTTTAGATTGGCATATTTTAAAAACGATATTTATTCTTCGGGTACATCTCAAATAGGAGCACTGTACCGTAAAAAGGGTAAAGATTTTAATAAGACTAATGGAAAAGCTCCTGGGCCAAGTTATGAAGGTACTACTTGGCGTTTTAACATGCTTAACCCAAGTCCGGTAAGTTTTAAAGATAGTGTAGCACCTGGTAGCGGCACTTGTGTTTATAATACGATTGATTTTGTTAATACATCTACCAATGGATATTATAGCGAAATTTATTATCATGGACAGCAAATTGCATCTGGTGGCGGCACTTACTATGGTGGAATACCAAATGCCTATTTCTCTAATGCAGGTGTAGATACAGTAACTATGATAACCTATAATGGTAATACAAATGCTTGTCAGTTTAAAAATTCAGCTACGTTAACTTTTACGGTATATCCAAATCCGGTTTTAGATAGCGCAAGACTTTCTTCGTATGTTATTTGTCAAGGGCAACCAGATACAGCTAAGGCTTATGTAAGTGGTGGAACCGGCCCATATACTTATACATGGACAACCCCTTATGATAATACGTATTCTCATACGGCTTCATCAGCAAATACTGTTTTAACACTTTATACCATACCTACCAATTCACCACAAGTAAGCGTTACTGCAAAAGATGCCCATAACTGCTATACATTTACAGGCAGCACACCTACAATGACGATAAACCCTGCCAATAGCTTAACAGGATTAATAACTACTGATATAAGTATTACGGATACCGTTAAGGCGGGTACTGTTTATTTATTTCAACGAAAAAGCAGTCACGTAGGTTTGCTTGATACAACTGCTTCATTTAAGCTTGATTCTACTGGCAAGTATCTGTTTCCGTCGCTTAGTTATGGAGCGTATATTTTAAAAGCAGTTCCGGCTACAAGTTATACTAATGAGGTGGGTACGTATTATACGCTTAATTCAACTTCCAACGCGTACCAATGGTATTTAGCTGATACTATCAAACACTTTACATGTTTGGGCTCAACAGACACAACTAATGTACACGTGATTACTATTCCAACACCAACCGTATCGGCTACTGCACACGGTATTATAACTGGTACAATTACATCGCATGTTGGCTTCGGACAAAGATTAGCTTATGGAGGCCATAATAGTGTAATGGGTGCACCTTTAAAAGGAATTGATGTTAAATTAGGCAGAAACCCGGGTGGTGGTTGTGCAGCACGTACAACAAGTGGTAATGATGGGTCTTATAGTTTTACAGGAGTTGATACAGGTAGCTACCATATTTATGTAGATATACCTAACTATGGTATGGATAGCGTAAGAGCTGTAACAATAGCTGTGGGAGATACAGTAAGTATCAATAACAACTACTATGTAGATTCTACCATGATACGCGTATTACCAACCAGTGTTTTAACAACTACTATTTGTGCAGGAGATAGTATTCATGTCGGTAATCATTATCATAAATTAGCAGGTGTTTATTATGATACATTGCAAACTGCTACTACAGTAAATAATTTAATAATTTTAACAGACAGCTTGGTAATAACAACTTTATCGCTTAATACACTGCCATCTGTATCTATTGCTGCTAGTAACACCCTAGTTTGTGCAGGAACAGTAGTAACTTTAACAGTAAGCGGTACTGCCTTAACCTATACTTGGAGTAACAACAACAGCACAGCTATAAGTATATCTCCAACACCAAGCATAACAGCAATTTACACTGTAACAGGTACTGATATAAATGGTTGTAAAAGTATGGCAATTCAAAATATTACGGTAAACCCGATGCCTGATAAAACTGTTACAAATACACCCGGTACGTGGAGTTTTACAGCCAATGCAACCCCTGCAACCTATCAGTGGATAAATTGCAGCAAAAACATGGCGCCTATAGCTGGTGCAACTAATCAAACTTACGGTGCACCAACCGGATCAGATTCTACTTATGCTGTTATTATAACACAAAATAATTGTGTTGATACAAGTGCTTGTATGGTAGAAGTAACGGTTGGTATAGCTTCATTTAACGCAGTAAACGGCATTAGTATTTATCCTAACCCAAGCAACGGTAATTTCAGCATTGAAACCAATAAGTTAGAAAAACAAACTCTGCAAGTGTTTGATGTAAATGGTAAATTGGTACTTAACCAAATTATACAAAATGGTAAAACTAATGTTGAGGCAAGTACATTAGCAGAAGGTGTTTATACCATAAATATTATACACAATGCTGGTATTGAAAGAAGAAGATTAGTTATTGTAAAATAAATTCTCTCCAACTAATAAAAAATAAAATAGCCTCGCAGCCATGCGGGGTTTTTTATTACATAACTTTCTATTAAGCAGGTTTATTATCTTTACGCAGCAATAATTAAAACGTGGCAGTAAAACTTACATTTTTAGGAACAGGAACTTCGCAAGGAGTACCGCTTATAGGGTGCGAGTGCAGGGTTTGCAAATCTACCCATGCAAAAGATAAACGTTTGCGCACTTCCGTTTTAATAGAACATAACAATAACACTTTTGTTATTGATACCGGGCCTGATTTTAGGCAACAAATGCTACGCGAAAACGTAAAAAAATTAGATGCTGTTATTTTTACGCACGAGCACAAAGATCACATTGCAGGTTTAGACGATGTTCGTGCGTTTAATTTTCTTCAAAAAAAACCAATGGATGTGTATGCTACTCAACGCGTACAAGATGCTATAAAACGTGAATTTGCTTATGCCTTCTCGGATGAAAAATATCCGGGAATACCACAAATAAATTTACATACTATTACGAATACCGATTTTACTATTAACGGTACAACCTTTATTCCTATTGAGGTTATGCACTATAAAATGCCTGTTAAAGCATTTCGTATAGGAAATATTAGTTACATAACGGATGCTAACTTTATTTCTGAAGAAGAAAAAGAAAAAATCAAGGGTTCTGAAATTATTATTGTAAACGCTTTAAGAAAGGAAGAGCATGTCTCTCATTTTACATTTAACGAAGCCATTGATTTAATGTTTGAATTAGAGCCTGAAAGGGCTTATTTTACACACATCTCGCATCAATTAGGTTTACACACCGAAATTCAGAACGAGTTACCTGATTGGATAGAACCTGCTTACGACGGATTGGTTGTAGAATCTAAATAAACAACATCTTCCATCTTAACACCAAGCGCTTTAAAAAGTGTTTCAGCTTTTAACAAGCATTCATTCCACTCTTCTTCCGGGTTACATTGCGCTGTAATAGCGCTGCCCACATGAAACGATAAACGATTTAAGTTTTCGTTATAAATAATGGTTCTAATAACTACACAAAAATCAAAATCGCCATTGGCATCAACAAATCCTAAAGCTCCCGAATAGATTCCTCTTGGAGAAAGCTCGTATTTCTTAATCAGTTCAATAGCCTTGAGCTTTGGTGCCCCTGTCATAGATGCAGGAGGAAACGTTGCTTTAATTATGTCATCAAAAGTCGTATCCTCTTTTAATTTACAACTAACTGTGCTCAGCATTTGATGCACATTTTTAAACGTATGCACGCCAAATAATTCATCAACAAAAACACTTCCTTTTTGTGCCACTTGCGATAAATCATTTCTCGCGACATCAAGTGCCATCACATTTTCGGTTTGTTCTTTTAAACTATGCGTTAATGTGTTTTTTATTTTTTCATCTTCGTTAGCATCAGCACTTCTACGTGCTGTGCCCTTCATAGGCTGACTAACAAGAACATCTCCTTTTTTCTGTATAAATCTTTCCGGACTAGCACAAATAATATATTCATCACCGGCTTTAAGTAATTGTGCAAAAGGTGCTTCAGTTAATTGATTTAATTTTTTAAATACTTTGTGTGGGTTAATTATAACATCTTCACAAAAAAACTCTATGCAGTAATTAATCTCATAAATATCTCCTCGCTTAATGTGAGCAAGCAATTTATTTGCCGTTTCAATATATTTTTGTTTTGATAAGCGACAGTAAACAGTTCCAACTTTAGTAGCAATATCAGGGTCTTCAGCTAAAACAGGTTTTGCTTCAATTTGTTTTCCGTCTTCAAATAAAATAAGGGTATGAGGCATTATTCTTCTTTATCAAAATCTAATTTGCCGCCCCAAAAGCGCATTTGCTGCAATACCCACAACTTCCTGCTTTGAATATAATTGCCATTTACATTTTTACCATAAACACGTGGGTTTGGCAATAAAGAAGCCAAAATAGCAGCTTCTTCTCTACTGATTTTTGCAGCCGATTTTTTAAAGTAATGCTGTGAGGCCGCTTCTGCGCCATAAATACCATCGCCAAATTCAATCACATTTAAATACACTTCCATAATACGTTCTTTGCTCCACGCGGTTTCTATCAACAAAGTAAAATAAGCCTCAAAGCCTTTACGGATGTAGTTTCTGCCATTCCATAAAAAAACATTTTTAGCCGTTTGTTGAGAGATTGTACTTCCACCCCTAATTTTTTTACTCTTTTCATTATTAAGCATAGCCTTTTTTAAGGCCTTAAAATCAAAACCATAATGCAATAAAAAGTTTTGATCTTCGCTGCAAACTACGGCTAATTGTAAGTGAGAAGATATTTCTTCCAACGGTTTCCAATCTTTTGAAAGTCTCATTGACTTACCATCACTTTTCTGTTCTACACAACGTATAATCATAAGCGGTGTAACAGGCACGGGCGTGAAACGATAAATAATAGTTGTGGCTATGGACAGAATTAAAAATCCAACAATAACTTTTAGTATTATTTTTAGCAGGCGACGAATCATACCGCTAAAGTATTCGCCACTTTTGAAAAGATTTAGGATTGGTTAAAATTTTTTTCAACAAAAATTAATGATTAAAAAATATTGGGTTTCTATATTGGCAGTTCTTGGGGTTATCCTGATATTGCTTTACCAGTACCAAAAATACCGTGTGGCGCCTAAACACGATTTAGCCAATATGGTTTGTAATGATACACTGGGTAAGCCCATTACACTATCATCTTTTAAAGGAAAGAAAATTATACTAACCTTTTTTGGTACCTGGTGCGGCGATTGTTTACGCGAAATGAAACAGCTTGACGAAGCCATGAAAACAAGCCTTAAAGATGTTGAAGTAGTTGCTGTTAGTGATGAACCCATAGAAAAAATTACCGCATTTGCACGACGAAAAAAATACAATTACACGT
>CAIXZI010000659.1 GCA_903923915.1 uncultured Bacteroidota bacterium | reverse complement strand
TTCTTCCTCGCCCTTATCTAGGTAAACACAAAACACCTAATGAGTACAATGATTTTATAGAGGGCTATAAAAAATACAACATTCCTTTTATTGATTTTTGTCCTTATTTTAATAAGCTAATAGATACATGTCAATATTCATTATTTAATAAAACCGGGTATCATTGGTCTATGTACGGGGCTGCTTTTGCACAAGATTCGCTTTTACGTTATATAGAAACATCCTTAGCTACACCTTTGCCTAAATATAAAAGAATGGGCGTTGAGTTCTCCGATTCGGCAAGATGGTCGGATGCTGATTTTGAAGGTCCATTAAACTTGTTTTATAGTTTAAGTGAACCTAAATATGTGTATCCAAAGTTTGAAATGATTGCTTCTACTAAAAATAATAAAAAACCAAAAGTTATTATTATTGGGGATAGTTTTTTTTGGCAACTAAAAAACCAAAAAATGCTGCAGCATATTTTTTCAGTTGATTCAAGGTTTTGGTTCTATTTTAGTTTTAACTCATATCCGCTTAGTGATGCTTCGGGCGTTCCCTTACTTAAAGGAGCTGATGTAATGGAAGAATTAGAAAGTGCAGATTATGTAATACTGATGTGCAACGTTAGCACCTTAGATTATTTTCCATACGGCGCAGCAGATTACTATTGTAAAAATATGTATACGCCCAGAATGACAAGTATCATAGGAAATTATATCAATTACAATTGCTCTTGGCTTGAAAAAATTACGAAGAAAAAAGAAGCTAAAACTATGCCGTTTGATGAACTGATAGCAACAGAATCAAGGCAGGTTCGTAAAAAACGAACGGTATTTAATTTGTTAGCGGCTAATCAAAAATATGTTTGCGCAGATGGTACAGCCCCTAATTTAGTAATTGCAAATAGAGACAATATAAGTACCTGGGAAACCTTTACTTTATTTCATTTACAAAATGATACCATTGCAATTTGCTCGGATGAAGGTAAATTTTTATCAGCTGAATTAGCTGTCAATACAGAAATTACAGCTAACAGAAGCAATATAGGTCCATGGGAAATATTTACCTTAGTGAAAATCAATAAAAATTTTGTTGCCTTTAAAGCCTCTAATGGAAAATATGTAAGTTTAGATGAAAAAACACAACAACTTTTTGCAAATGCATCTTCAATTGGTAATAGGGAAAAATTTAAGCTGCTAGTTCGTTAACTATTTTTACAGATAATTTTTCAATTAATAGTTGAAATATTTTTTCAATTTTAAAATGGGCTTTTCAAAAAACTGAAAACTAATTATGGAAACAATAAATAACAAACCTAACCTGATAAAGTAAGAATTTTTCCAGTCTAACAAAGTTGTTTCTAATGGAAGGTTATGTTTAAACATTGCTGAAATCAATTTCTTGTAAACAAACTCAAAAGAGTAATGAAATAAGTAAATGCCATAGCTTACTTGTCCAATTTTATTTAATGCCGGGTTTTCAAGGAAATATTTCCTCATCCGTTCAGACTTGTTATGAATTACCATATGTATAAGCCAAATGGATATAATACTATCAACCAATAAGAAAAAACAAGCATAACTTTCTCCATTATCAACAAAGGCCCAATAGAAATGAATTATAAGCGCAACAGGGCAAGCAACCATAATAAAACGTAAAAAATATTTTGTGTTTCCATTCTTATTTAAATAAGCATAAAGCCCACCAATACCAAATGCCTGCATACAACTTGGCATTAACACAAAACCAACTCCGTTTTGCTGAATTTTTATGGTATAAATAACCGTAAAAAGTCCTATAAAAATGGCACCCCAAAAGACAAATTTTAAATACTTTTCTTTAACAAAAACAATAAGCCAAGGCCAAATTAAATAAAACTGTTCTTCTACAGCTAAGGACCAAGTATGAGAAAAATCATTCCAGGTTTGCGTTTTAAAAACCTGCATATTGCTTACATAAAGTAAAAACCAAACTAAATTATCCTTAAGATAAGGGTAACCCAGGCATATAAGTATAATAATGGTTGCGTAATAAACGGGGAAGATTCGTAAAGCTCTTCGTATAATAAAGTTACGGATAATTTTTAATTTATTTTGTTCGCCTTTTTGCACCGCATCTAATAATATGGTGGTAATTAAAAATCCGCTAAGCACAAAAAATAAAACAACTCCAAATCCGCCATCGGGTATAAGGCCTTGTATCCAATAAACAATATTTTTATTAGTTGGGGTAATATCCATTGGTATCCACCAATGCTCAACAATAACAAATAGTACAGCAAATGCTCTGAGCGTATCAAGGCCTTTTATATATTTCATAAAACAGGTTGCAGTATTTTATTTTTTCTCCATCATGCTTTTATACACTTCAAAATAACGCTTACCCATTTCTCTTTGTCCGGCGGCATTATAATGTACGGTATCAAGCATATTGTTTGGTTTTTGTATGCGGGTTGGTATATAAGGACTTACATACCCGATGTTAGGTAACCGCTTGGTAGTATTTTCTATAATAAGCTGTTGTTTTTTTCTGGCTGGCTTTAAGTCAGTCCAAAAAGGCACCATACCACCTAATATAAAAGGTGTATTGCTATTAGCTGTGATTATTTCTCTGCGAAACTGCACGATTAACGTATCCAAATCTTTTTGATAACCCTTGTAGTTTACATCCTTTTCACCCTGATGCCATAGTATAGCTACCAGTTTGCTTTTTGGATATTTTTTAAATACATAATTAATACGATTTAGGGCATCATCATATAAAAAATCTTTTTTATGCCAACCTTCGCCATCAAAACCTGTATTATCCATACCACAGGGAACAATTAAAATATCACGCTGTTTTTGAATATAAGTTTGATATAATTTTGCAAACGTTAAAGCAAAACCAATTCTATCAGGCTTTGGATTAAAATGATGAAGCGGTTCTTTAGCAGGAATTATTTTTAAATCAGTACCGGCTAACCTCCCTAATTGATAAATACCTTCAGACCCTTTATCTTTGATAGAATCATATCCTTGCCCCCAATAGGTATTTGATTGCCCTGCTACCAAAAACACATCATAGGCACTGTCTTTTACAAGTTGAGTATCGTTTTGTTTATTACTCGAAGTTGCTTTGGTTGAGCATTTTAAAAAAAAGCAAACTAATAAGCCCGCAAAAAAAATACCGTATATTGTTTTTAAACGCATTGGGGTTTTCAGTTAGAATATTAGCGGTAAATTTTACGATCGAAAAATCTGTATTTTATCATACAATACAAGGCTCTGATAGCATCTTTCATGCCTATTTTTTTTCCTTCTTCATAAGTACGTCCGTAATACGAAATACCTACTTCGTAAATACGTATTTTAGGAATGCGAGATATTTTGGCTGTAACCTCGGGTTCAAAACCAAAACGTTTTTCTTTTAAAAGAATTTTCTGAATGGTTTCTGTTCTAAAAAGTTTATAACAGGTTTCCATATCCGTTAAGTTAAGATTGGTAAACATGTTT
>CAIXZI010000658.1 GCA_903923915.1 uncultured Bacteroidota bacterium | reverse complement strand
CTGTCAATTTCATTAAAATCCTGCATCACTTGCGGAGCCCAACGTAAAAATTGTTCAAACGAAACTGCTTCAGCCCCTACTACTTTGCAATAGGTATCAAACAACTCAAAAGTTAATGTAAGCTCTGAAGCCGTTGGTAATTCAGATATTTTGGCAACAAAATCTTCTGCCGAAATAATTTCCGGTATCCATGCCGGCTTATTTAAAATACCTGCCAAATGTTTTTTTAAGTATAAACCACCACGTTTGTTAGGCAGCACCACACACAGCGAATCTAAATCATTCGCGTAATTTTTATGTATATGTTGGGCTACTAATTCTAAAAAATATGGCATTTTTGTAGGCATGAATTCCTCGCTTGAAAGTATAAAATATCCGCAATATAGAAAGTATAAAAACGGACTGAGTTATTTTAAAATATCATCTCCCGTTTTGGCTGAAGAAATTAAAGTAGTTGGTAGCAAGCGATTTGTTTATACAATTGAAGCAAAACAATATCCCGAAAAAGTTTTTATAAATGATTTGCTCTTAAGCTACGCTGAATTTGCGGATGAAATTAGTGAAGAAATTTACAAGCAAAATCTTTAATGTCATATTGAGCTTGTCGAAATATGGGCGTTTCGGCAGATTACTGCCGTCGGGCTTTTCGCGCCAATCTTTGTTGATTACAACAAAGGATTTCTGCTTCAATCCCTAACGCAAGCTTTAACTTTATTTTTTCTCTTTAATTTTTTGACGATGCTTTAAGCCCCAATCGCGTAAGGCCATAATAACGTCGTTTAAAGTAGTGCCATAAGTAGTAAGCTCATATTCTACACTTACAGGTATTGTATCATAAACAGTGCGTGTAACCAGTGTATTTACCTCTAACTCTTTTAATTCTTTCGAAAGCATTTTGGCTGTAATACCCGTTATCTCTCTGTGTAGCTCTTTAAAACGTTTATTGCCGTGTATTAGCGCAATAATAATCGGAATTTTCCATTTCCCACTTAAAACATATAAAGCATCTTGTACAGGTAATAAGCTCTTAGAACACTCGGTGGTGCTTAACTTGCTTGGATTTTGTAAAAAATTTTTAGCCATTTTTATGATTATTTAGGAATAATTCTGCCACAAAGATACGTTGTTTCGCCTAATTTTATTGTAGGTTTACAAAAGTATATCGGTATCCTTTGGTATATCGGTTACAAAAGTATAGTTAATGTACATACATTTGTACTCAATTAAAAATAAAACAATATGTCAACAACTAAATGGGCATTAGACCCAACCCACTCAGAAGTGCAATTTAAAGTAAAGCACTTAATGATAGCAAACGTAAGCGGAGATTTTAAAAAATTTGATGCCGCAGTAGAAACAACCGGGGAAGATTTTTCAACCGCAAAAATTAATTTTTCGGCCGATATAAACTCTATTAGCACAAACAACGAGCAACGCGACGGGCATTTAAAAACCGGCGATTTTTTTGAAGCAGAAAAATACCCGCAAATTAAATTTGAAAGCACCAAGCTTGAAAAAGTAGATGCCGAAAATTATAAATTACACGGAAACTTTACTATGAAAGGCGTAAGCAAAGCCGAAATTTTGGATGTAGAATTTGGCGGTATTGTTGCAAAAGACCCATGGGGAAATACACGCGCAGGTTTTACTATTAATGGAAAAATTAATCGCCAAGATTACGGCGTAGGCAGTATAGGTGTAAGCGATGAAGTAAAATTATATAGTAATATGCAATTTGTAAAACAAGCATAAAAAAATAAATAATAACCTAAAACAAAAAAACAAAATGAAAAAAATCACCATCCTTGCATCAGTAGCTGCGGCACTTATGTTTTCGTTTACAGTTGTAGAACCATCTGTTTACAATTTAGATAAAGCACATTCATCAGTTGGCTTTACCATTACCCATTTATCTATTTCAGATATTGACGGGTCGTTTAAAACATTTGACGCAAAATTTACTTCTTCTAAAGAAGATTTTTCTGATGCATCTTTTGATTTTACAGCTGATGTAAATAGTATTAATACAGATAACGAAAAACGCGACGGGCATTTAAAATCGCCTGACTTTTTTGATGTTGCTAAGTTTTCTACCCTTACTTTCAAAAGCAAAACAGTTAAAAAAATTGCCGGTAATAAATACACCATTATTGGTGATATGACTATGCATGGCGTAACTAAAGTAGTAAGTTTTGAAGCTGTTATCAGAAGCGGTGTTAACCCAATGAGCAAAAAAACTACGGTAGGTGTAAAAGTAAA
Organism: uncultured Bacteroidota bacterium; assembly: GCA_903923915.1. Taxonomy (GTDB): domain Bacteria; phylum Bacteroidota; class Bacteroidia; order B-17B0; family Aurantibacillaceae; genus PALSA-968. The sequence continues at coordinate 5,115 of CAIXZI010000658.1, read as the reverse complement.
TGGCGTGGTAAACCGTAGTACATTTGGTATTGGCGCATCAATGCCAGGCACTATGCTTAGCGAAGAAGTTGTTGTTAGAGGAAGTGCAGAATTTGCTAAAGATTAATTCTAAAAATTTAATTTAATAAAAAAGAGCCTTGCATTTTGTAAGGCTCTTTTTATTAATAGCAGTAAGTATATTATTGTAATGTTAATTAACTATAACAACCAGTGTTCGTTTTACACCTTCAAAAATAAGCGAACAAAAATATTTTCCTTTGGCAATTTTAGAGGTGGGAATTATTTGCACTTGATTTGAATGGATAGAATTTGAATATACCGAATTTGAATACACCTCTTTTCCTAACTCATCACGCAAAGCAATTTGTACTTCGTGGTTATTTTCTATTCCCGAAAAATCTATGGTAAATTCGCCCAAATTAGGGTTTGGATACACGCTAAAAGTTATATTCTTACTTGCTTCAAAAGCAACACTTACCATATTAAAGTATTTATACTTACCATTATAATCGGTTTGTTTAAGACGATAGTAAGAAGTCCCACTTAAAGGGCTTGCATCTGTTGTTTGATAGCTTAACGCTGTTTTACTATTTCCATTAATGGCTTTAGAATTTGCCGTAGTTATTTCTGCAAAATTTTTTCCGTCTGCGCTTCTTTCAATAGTAAAAAACTTATTATTGGTTTCGGTAGATGTTTCCCAGTTTAAATCTACTTGCTCTCCATTAGGTTTAGCAGTAAAATTAAGTAGCTCTATTGGCAGCGAATTCCACCCAGAAGTTTTACTGCCTAAAGCAAACGTTGAAAATGAATTAAAGGGTGTACCCGATGTTGTAGATGTAATACTACCTGCTTGCGGCGTGGCAAAATTACCTAAAGCGCAAGAAGCTCCAATATCTATCCAGTTAGTTGGCGCTGCCGATGTGTTTTTTACTATCGTTAAATTAGCTCCTTGATATACATAATCATTTGTGCCAAAATAAAACTGCACCAATGGGTATTTGTTTGCAAGATACGTTAAATTGGTGTTTGAAGCACTAACACTAGTGCTTGTAACCGTTCTGTCTATCGTCCAGTAATGCACGCCCGATACCGTATCAACGGTAGCTGGTAATCCCCAAGAGTTGCCACTTCCGTTAACCAACATACTGGCGGGTGAGTTATATACTTGCCCCATATAACTGTATGAAGTTGATGCACCATGCCTGGTAGTTAAAACAAATGGCCTGCAATCTGTACCGACACCAATAGGAAAATTTAATGTTTTTGTGGATGTACTTACCGACATATCGTAACGCATAGGGCCGTTGATATAACTGGTACTTGAATCTGTTAATGCAGGGGCGGTACAGGTTTCATCCATTAAATACAAATAAGCAGAAGTTGATGTATTAAGCAGTCCACTGATTAATGTTAAACTTCCGTTTGCAGGCATACCAACGCAATTGTTAAGAGTAAAACTTGCCCCACCCGTTTTATTCATGGTAATGTTTTGCATGCTAATGCCTTTGCTTCCGCTATTAGTTAATGAAGCAGAAGATGTGCCGCTAAAGACAACAGCCCCTCCGCCCCCGGAAAAATCAATAGAATCTGAAGCTGCTTGTACAGTAATATTGCCTGCATAGTTACAACTTGCTGCGTAGGCAGGACTTAGATTTCCTCCGCCTGATGCCCTATAATAAGTAATATTCCCATTGTAATTATCTGCACTAGTATTCGCTAAACGCCAGTAGCCAGCACCATTATTTATAAAATTACTGGTAGTTCCTGATGCAAAAGTATTACCTCCCACACAAGTTTGATTAGTTGACCCATTAGCTGTAAAATTATTTGTGCTGCCATTGTATGTACTGTTTGCCAAATTAATATTTGGAGCAGTAAAAGTAACTGAGCCATTCCAAGTACAAGGTGTGGTAGAGCTGCCTAGATAGATTGTACTCCCGGATGCAGCTGTATTAGTGGTGCTTTGCGATAAGGTGCCATTTTGAGTTACTCCATAAAAATATACATTAGTGGCACCCGCAATAGTTCCGTCAATTAATTGCCCCGTATTAGTAAATATTATTGATGTGGATAAACCTTTTCCTATGTATATATCTCCTGTTGATGAAGCTGTAGAGTTCAATTGTAATGTGCTTTCAAATGTAGTAGCGTTATTAGTAGTTCCATCACTTTCGCCAAAGTATGCATTGCCAGAAGCAGTAACCGTTAAAGATACTGGGCCATGAAAGTTTGCGGTTCCAACTCCAGCAGCAGTATTATTACTCCTTCCAACAAAAAAACCACCAGCCGCTGCCGAATATATGTTTGTTGTACCATAAAAATGATTTCCAGGACAACGAGCAACAGAAAAATTATAGCCAGATGTTGTATCTAAGTGATTAAATGTAGCATTGTAAAAAATGTCAGGATTAATACAGCCCATCCTCCACCTATCTCCAGAAATGCTGGTATTAAATGTACATGGGCCATAAAAGGTACAACCACCATTACAATCATCGGAAGTGCCACCATTTTTAGTGAATATTACAGTACCATAAAAAATACCGCCATTAAAATAAGAGTCAGAACAGGTACAGTTTATTGTAACACCGTTTGTAGCATCTCCAAAATTAGTTCCTCTAAAATAAATATTTTTCACTGCATTAATATCGGTAACAGTAACCGAACCTCCTGATACAGATGTTATAATACTTCCGGTTGTAAAATAGTACGTTTTAGCAGTAGTAGGGGCGCCTGTAATATTTAAAGCATTTCCTTTTAAATCTAAAGATCCAGCGCTAGTTATTGTTTGACTATATGTTCCTGCAATTTTTAGATTTTGTTGCAACTGAACTCCTGAGTTAGTAATTGAAGTATTGGTAAAAACAAAATTATTAAATGTTTCTCCTCCGGCTAAAACGGTACTTATAATTTGAGTACCACTAGTACCACCAAGAGTAACTGTACCGGCCTCCTCCAAAAAAGGGTCTGCATTTGTGCTGGTTACACTCCAATTACCTGCCACACTTAACGCATAATTATTTGTTACATCTACGTCTAACTGTGCTGTGCCTGTTATGGTTAAATTTCCGGTAACAGTAGTGGCTGCTGCTAAAGATTTTGCCCCTGAGTTTGAACATTTTAAGGAGTAATAACTTAATGCCAAAATTGTTTGCGCACCAGCCATGTTATATTCAACAGTGCTTGTTGAAGGTGTAAATTGAGCGTTTAATAAAGCATTTGTAATACCGCCTAATTGCAACAAGCCGTTTGAAGTAAAAGTTAAAAAATTACGAGAGGTGTTGTTACCCATAGTAAAATTGCCGCTGCAAGTTAATGTTCCGGTGTTAACGGTTATAATACATTGTCTGGTGTTGCTAGTGGTTGGGTTAGTAGTAGTTAAAGATGCACAACTAAGTACGCCATCACCTATGGCAATAGTGCCGGTTATGTTGTTAGTGGTAGGTGCATTAATAGCAACAGCACCTGTAATAGTTAATATCTTACCTGAATTAATTTGTAAAATGCTTACAGCTGTGGTTCCATTAACGGTTAATGAGTTACAAGACCTGTTATCTGTAACAGTAACCGTAGCGCCCGCAGCTATGGTTACATCATCTCCGGCGCCAGGCACCACGCCCCCGCTCCACGTTGTTGTTAATGAATAAGTACCCCCGGTAGCCGTACTTGTTATTGAAGCTGCGTTTGCCAAGTAAGAAAAAATCAAGGCAAAATAGAAAAGTAAATATTTATTCATCGTACTTTAATGTTTGTTACCCAAATATAATAAAAAATTACATATGTAAGAATATTCAAAACAACAAATAATACCCCTAATTAATTTTGTATCCAATTTATCTGCACTTAAATTGCATTAGATTTGCAAATAGAAAAATTGATGAAAAAAACACCGCACATAGTTTTTATTTGTTGTAGTGTTTTTTTGCTTATTCATATAGGTTTTACACTTATTTATAATTTTGATAGCAACACCGAAAACACAATTATAAAAAGAGCTGTACGCAGATATATGCTGCCCGTTTTTAGCCAGAACAACAAAGTATTTGCCCCAGATCCTCCGTTATATAAACAACAATTACTAGTTAGGTATTATAATGTACGCAAGGGCTGGACAGGGTGGATAGATCCCGGAAAAAATTTATTGGACATTACTTACGGCAATCGTTTTAGTATTGCCGCGGTGCAACATAAAGTGCACGATTATGTTTTAGGACAAGTGTATGATACTTATTACTCTGTTGACACAACCATCTCAGATTCTATAAAAAATAATTATTTTATACATGATGCACGTTGTATTATGGCTCAGCATTATTTTTCGGATATGGCCATGAAAGAAAACTCGCACCCTTACTTCCACAAATTACAATATAAAATATGCTTAATTTATCCGGAAAAATTTAGTAATAAAACTGCAGCCGAAATTAAATCAACCACTACCGAATTACTTTTTCCGGAAATGAATTTTATACCAAGAAATGTACAAGGATATTAATACTTATATAAATACTATTACTGCAACCATGCCGTATGGCAGTAATATCAGGCTTTTTAGAAATAGCATATTGATTTTTTTGCTTTGCAATACCTTGTTTTTATTATCCTATTCTGAAACACTTTATGGTTCGCATAGTTATTTTTTACCTTTTGAAAAACACAATAACATCATTCTTGACTTTTTAAACATATTAGAAAATCCTCGTCTTGCTGTTTATTGGAAATACGTTGTTGCCGGACAAATTATATCCATCATAGCTTGTTTGTTTTTACCTTATAAAAGATTGTTTGCTTTTTTTGTTTACTTCTTTACCATGAATTTATATCACAAAACTATTCCGATACAAAATGCAGGATTTAATCTTTTAGTAATGGTTTTATTTATGCTCATTTTTATGGATGAAAATGCTAATAATACTAAATCAACTTTTTGGAAAACAATAAATATTACGGCAACTAATTTTGCTGTATGGGCAGCCAGATTTCAGGTAATTATTTTATATGCAGTTGCAAGCTATTTCAAATTAACAGGAAGCACTTGGCTTGATGGAACTGCTTTTTATTATGTGTTATTTAATGATACATATAGTCACCCTTGGTTTAAAGAATTATTAATTG
>CAIXZI010000657.1 GCA_903923915.1 uncultured Bacteroidota bacterium | reverse complement strand
GTGTGTGTACAAAAGTTAATTAAATTTTCACGATTATAAAATGTATTGATACGAACATCGCCCGTTAAAATTTTATCGTTCAGCTCTTCAATTTTTGAATTTACGGCGCTAATAACCTGACTAGGGTTTTCACCTTTACGCATTACAATAATACCTTCAACTACATTGTCGGCAGAATCGCGACCTACTTGTCCAAGGCGTGGAAGAGAGCTTTCTTTTACAGTAGCTACGTTTTTTACAAGCACCGGAATACCATTGTTATAATCAACAATAATATTTTCAATATCTGAAATAGAAGTTAATAAACCTATACCACGCACAACATAAGCTTGGCTATTTTTTTCGATAATATCTCCACCAACGTTGATGTTGCTTTTTGATACAGCCTGATAAACTTCAAGTGGTGTTAAATCATATTTAGTAAGGAGAGTTGGTCTAACAATAATTTCGTAGGTTTTTACTTCTCCACCAAAACTTACTACATCGGCAACACCCGGCACCGATTTTAAATTACGTTCAATAACCCAATCTTGTATGGTTTTAATTTGACGAGTGCCAAGCGTTTTACTGTTTACCGTGTAACGAAAAATCTCGCCTGTTGGCCCGTATGGCGGTTGTATGTCCGCATCAACATTATCCGGCAAATCAATGCCTCGCAATAAATTATTTACTTGCTGACGAGCAAATGCATCATCTACATCATCATCAAAAATTACTTTTACAACTGACAGACCAAATAAGGTAGTTGAACGTAATGAAGTTTTTTTCTGCGTTGGATTTAAAGCAATTTCAATAGGAATAGTTACAAATTTCTCCACCTCTTCGGCACTTCTGCCCGGCCACTGGGTAATAATGGTAATTTGCGTGTTGGTTACATCCGGAAAGGCTTCCATGGGTGTGTTACGGTAAGAAATAATTCCTACAATAACCGCAATAAGCGTACCCACCAAAATAAAGGCTTTGTTCTTTAACGAAAAAGTAATAATATTTACAACCAGTTTTTGCATATTGCTTTTTTAGTTGTTGGTTAACGCGTTGTAAATAAGTAATTGATTGAATGTTACAATGCGGTCTCCCTCTAATAAACCACTACGTATATAAGCCTTCGCACCTATGGTTTTATATAAATCTATTTTTTTAACCGTAAAGTTTTTTCCTCCGCCATAAACTAGCACGTAATTATTTGAATTATCAAATACAACAGCGCTTGATGCAATGGTTATCATGCTTTCGTGTTCGGCATAATTAACAACCACGTTAGCGTACATTTCGGGCTTTAATAAATAATCGGGGTTATCTAATTTTACACGGATTTTCATGACACGTGTTTGTGGATCTAACACATTATAAACTTTATCAATGGTTGCTTTATAAATTTTATCGGGATAAGCAATGGTAGTAACAAATACAGTGTCTTTTTCTTTTACCTTATCAATATCTGTTTCATACACATTAGCAAGCACCCACACATCTGTTAATTGCGAAACAGTAAACATAGCCTGCGAATTGTCTGCACGTATTTGCATGTCTTTATTAATATTTTTTTCGATGATAAAGCCTGCAATGGGTGCTTTTACAACATAATCACTAGAGTTACTTACGCTATATATTTTTTGCAATTCTTGCGTTTTAGTAAGATTAGCTTCTGCTTTATTAAAATCCTGTTTAGCCTGTAAATAATCGCGTTCACTCATTAATTTCGAAGCATACATATCTTCGGCAACTTGCTTACTTTTTTTAGCAGATTCGTAATCAGATTTTGCTTCAACAAATTGTTTTTCAAAATCAGCTACATCAGCACTTCTAATAACAGCTAACACTTGATCTTTTTCTACATAATCGCCAAGCTCTACGCTTACACTTTTTACAACACCACCCACAAAAGGATAAACTTGTATTTGTTTGTTTTGATCGGCAATAATTTTACCGGTTAATTTAAGCTCGTTGCGCACCTGAGTAGTGTGTGCAATACCTACTGTCATACTTTTAATAAGCGAATCTGAAATTTCTACAACATCTTCTTTTTTTTCGGTTTTGTTGCCCGAGCAAGAAGGTAAAATAAACAGGCATAAAGCAAATAGCAATATGCCGCCAAAAAGTTTTATTTTATTTTTTAAATACATCTTTTCCTACATTAAAATTTAATTCTTCAAAGGCTGTAAGGCGCTGTGTTTTAATAGTATTGTACTGCACCATACTTTGTTTATAGCTTTCAAACATATCTACAAATTCAAGTAAGGATAAATTTTTCTTTTCAAAGTTTGATTGCGCTCCTTTTAATAACAAACTAAAGTCGGTTGCAAAGTTGGCGTTTAACGAACTGTTTAATTTTTCGGTTTCTGTCATTTTTTGAAATGAAGCAAACACATCGTTTTGAACGCTTACTTGTTTTTGCAATAACTGTTGATTTGCTGCATCTAACAACGATTTTGCAGCTTGCGCATTACCTTGGTTACGATTGAATATAGCAATGGGTATTTGTATAGCAGCCGCATTGTAGTTGTGTATATAACTGCCATTGCGATCATAAACACCTTGCAACATTATATCGGGTACACCGGTTGCTTTTTGCAATTTTAAATTTGCTTCGCTGGCAACTACTTGTGCTTGTACTTCTTTTAAATCAGGGCGATTAGTAAGTGCCTGCGTTAATAAATCTGATAAACCTATTGCAGACGCATTATACTTAGTAGCCACCTCTGTTTCGTTTACGGTAGGTTTATACCAAACAGGTTTTGGGTTGTTTAATAAACCCGAGAACTCGCTTAGTGTTGCACGTAAATCAGTTGCCAAAGCCAATCTATCATTTTGTAAAGAAAAAAGTAATGCGCGTACACGTGTAATTTCTCTGAGGGAAACATTTCCCTTTTGATATTGTGTTTCAAAACCGGTAACAATATCTTTTAACGAGGCTATCTCTTCATCAAATAATTTAAGCGATTGCAAGCCATAATGCAGTTGATAAAAATCTGAACGAAGCGCAAACAAAAGTGTGCGCATTAAATCATCAAATTGAAATTGTGCTACATCTGCCTGAGCTTTAGCCACTTTTACAGATTTGCTGCGTTTACCTGCTACCGAAAAAAGCCAGTTGTATTGTATAAGTGTTTCGCCCATACTATGCACATCGCCAAAATACTTTCCATTATCCATCGGAAAATATTTACTCCCTGTGGTTTTATAAGGATTGTAAACACTGTTTTCAAAATAAATATTGGGGTTGTTAAATAAACCCGCTTGTCGCACCAATGCTTTACTAGCATCAACGTTGTATTTTTGGGCCAATAAAGCAAAGTTGTTTTTTAAAAATTGGTCTTCAGCATC
>CAIXZI010000656.1 GCA_903923915.1 uncultured Bacteroidota bacterium | reverse complement strand
ATGAAGTGCCCCCATGGTTGGTACAAAACCAATTTTGCTTCCAAGAGATGTTAATTTCCCTTCAGAATTATTGATTTCACCTATTGTTTTGCAAATAATCATCTTAAAAAGCAACAAATCTATGATAAGACTTTGAAAATTGGATTTTTTTTTCTTAATTTTGTATAACATCAACATAAACACTATTTATGAAGAAAAAAGCTAAAGTTCTTTTCGTATCGCAAGAGATTTTCCCTTACCTGGAGGAAACTCATATCAGTAAAACTTCGCGCCATTTACCGCAAGCCATTCAAGAGAAAGGCAAGGAAATACGTGTTTTTATGCCAAGATATGGTAATATTAACGAGCGTCGTCACTCACTACACGAAGTAATTCGTTTAAGTGGTATGAACCTTATTATAAGCGATAGCGATCATCCATTAATTATTAAGGTGGCTTCTATTCAATCTGCACGTATGCAGGTGTATTTTATTGATAATGATGATTTCTTTAGCCGTAAACACGTTTTAAAAGACGAAAAAGGCAAACAATTTGATGATAATGATGAAAGAGCAATCTTCTTTGTTCGTGGTGTAATAGAAACCATTAAAAAATTGGGCTGGCAGCCGGATATTATCCATTGTCAGGGTTGGTTTACAGGTTTCATGCCTTTATTTATTAAAAAAGCATTTAATGATAACCCCATGTTTGCCGATACTAAAGTGGTATTCTCTTTATACGAACAGGATGAATTTACAGGCACTTTAGATAAAGGAGTAGCTAATAAATTGGTGTTTGATGGTATTACAGCAAAAGATGTAAAACAAGTAGCTGATCCAACGTATATTAACGTTTGTAAATTAGCCATTGATAATAGCGATGGAATAATTTTAGGAAGCGAAAACGTACATGCAGATTTAGTTAAGCACGCAAAAAAATCGGGTAAATTATTACTGACTTATAAAAATGAAACAGAGTACATACAAGCTTATAACGAGTTTTATGATACTGTTTTAGAAGGTGTTGAAGAGCTTACTGAGTAAGCCTTTTGAGTTAAGTGATATATGTATTTTAACCAAAAAGTAGTTTGGATAACAGGAGCCTCTTCAGGAATTGGAGAGGCTTTAGTTTTTGCGCTTGCTAAGCAAGGCGCGAAACTTATTTTGTCTGCACGAAATGAAAACACCTTGCAAGCTGTTGCCAAAAAAGCAAACCTCAGTAAAGAAAATTATTTAATAATTCCGTTTGATTTAGCTGATACAAGCCTTGCTGATAGCTATGTGCAGCAAATTATTCAAAAATTTAATCGGATAGATATTTTAATTAATAACGGTGGAATGAGTCAGCGGGCGGAAGCTATTGCTACCACAAAAGCCACCGAACGAAATTTATTTGAGATAAATTATTTTGCACAAGTTGCACTTGCTAAAGCGGTTTTGTCCATTATGGTTAAACAACAAAGCGGACAAATAACCGTTGTTAGTAGCATTGCCGGTAAGTTTGGTTTTTATTTACGTTCTACATACTCTGCCGCTAAACATGCCTTGCATGGCTACTTTGAATCTTTGCGGTTAGAAGTTGAAAAAAATAACATTAAAGTATTAATGGTTTGTCCGGGTAAAATACAAACCAATATTTCTAACAATGCCATTTTAGCTGATGGAAGCAAACATGCCAAGATGGATGAAAGCCATGTTGATGCTATGACTGCAGAAGAGTGTGCTAAAAAAATTCTATCTGCTATAGAAAAAAATAAGCAAGAAATTTTAATTGGTAGAAAAGAAATACTTACTGTTTATATAAAACGATTTTTCCCAAAAATGCTTTATAAAATTTTGAAAAAGCAATCGCCTTATTAGTAAACAGTATATGAAAATAAAACAAAGATTAATTATGTGTTAAATAATAATTCCGCAGCATTGCAAATGCAGCGGAGCGGGAGAGAAGGAGAACAACTTTATATGAGCACGAAGTCTGACCCATCAAAAATGAAACGTGGTACTATAACTATAACTGGTAAAACGACAGAACCAGAACCACCTAAATCTGAAGAAAAAGAAGAATAATAAATGCTGCTAAAGAAATTTAAAATATTAAAAAAGTTTTTTTTATTCTACGTCTTATTTTCATTGATGGGTTTTCAAGATGATAATAAAATTATTTGGTCAAAAGATATAAAATTAAGTTGGGATGATTTTAAAGGTAACCCAATATATGTGCAAGGCAAAGGGAAGCGGTCTCGTTCTGTTGGTGCAAAATCTTATGTTGGTATTTATTGTAATTTAAAATATAATTATGATGCGGAGAGGTATGATATTGAGATATATTCGTATTTTGATAAGAATGCTTCATGGGTCAAATACAAAACAACTGGGTTATCACACGAGCAAGGACACTTTGATATAGAAGAAATTTATGCAAGACGGTTGAAAAAAATTATAAATTCTAAGAAATTTTTTAGACATCGACTTTCTTTGAAAATAGACAAAATCGTTGAAGTAATAAATCAACAATGCATAACATACCAAGAGCTGTATGATTCTGAAACTGATTTTCATAATAACTTCAATAAACAAATAGAGTGGGAAATAAAAATTCAAAAAGAATTAAATGCTTTAGATGACTATGTTAAAAATAATACATTTAGAGTTAAAACATTTGGAAAAGGGACATGATACGATAGACCATCACTATCGTGAGCTGCACCCTCCCTTCGCAACTTTTCTAAAATCTAAAAAATTAGAAAGATTGCAAACGGATAAACCTTTTGTAAGCGTGGGTAAAACTTTGGGATGTTAGGATGCTAAAAAAGATGATTTAAAAGCGAGGTGTGAGCTTCGCTTTTTTTATTACTGAAACAATTCGGCTACCTCAATTTTAAAGGCTTTAGCAAGCCCAATAACTATTACTAAGGTTGGATTATAGTCGCCAGCTTCGATATTTTTAATAGTTCGTACATCAATATCCAGTGCACCCTCCACGAGCAACTTGCAGTAAACCCCCCGCTCCGCTGCATTTGCAATGCTGCGGAACTTATTTTAAAATGTTATTAATCTTTGATGCAACCTTTCAACTTCAATAATACTTTCTATTTCTTTATAATTACTTGCTGATGAATAAACCCATTCATGAGCTTGTTTTACTAATCCTGCCTCCACAGGATTAGTATGAATATAGTTTATCTTATCCCAAACAAATTTTTCACTAAATAATTCTATGGCATGATTACCTTCTTGCCAAAACTTATAATATTTGTGGCGTTTACTTGGTTCGGCCTCTTCCTCAAATAACTTTAGCATCCATTCTCTTCTACTTTCTGGTTCGTTTTCAATTTGTTCAATTATCTTTTTTGAAGTAAATTTCTTAAAATCTCTAATAGTATCTTTCAATAAAAATGGTTCGTTTGTGTTTACTATCATGTGTAAATGATTACTCATAATACAATAAGCAAATATTACCAAGCCTTTTTCTTTTTGACAATATTTTAAGGATTCAATAATGGCATCGCGATGATTTTTTCTTGTAAATACATCAATCCAATTTACAACGGTTAAAGTTAAATAATACGCTTTATTTGTTTTTATATTTTGCTTTTCGCCTTGTTTCATTAACCTTATACTTGATATAAGCTAAAGTATAATATTTAATGCTAAATTACAATTATACTTTCCGCAGCATTGCAAATGCAGCGGAACTGTGATTTTTCCCGAAGATGCTTTATAAAATTTTGAAAAAGCAATCGCCTTATTAGATGTTGTATTTGCGTTAGGGGTTAGCTCATCGTTTAGTTTTTAGTTGGATTCGCTGAATGCTAAAGCATTTGTAGCAAGCTACCATGCAGCGCGAAAAGCCCGCCGCTTTAGCGGAACGCCCAATTAAAAAGTATGCTCATTCATTTTACGCCACAGTAAATCTTTAAGTTCCATCAAATTCTTTTCGTTGTGCGAAGAGAAAAATATAAACTCAATTTTATTTTTACCCGTTAAGCGTTTTTTTAGATCGGCGGTGATATCTTTTTCAAGTTCATCATCCAATAAATCAGATTTTGAAATGGCTAAAACACGTTGTTTATCAAGCAAATCGGGGTTATATTGCTTTAATTCGTTCAGTAAAACTTTATATTCGGCAACAATATCATCGGCATCAGCAGAAACTAAGAATAGCAAGGCGGAGTTTCTTTCAATATGACGTAAAAAACGTAAACCAAGTCCTTTACCTTCGTGCGCTCCCTCAATAATACCGGGTATATCGGCAATAATAAACGATTTATAATCGCGATATTTTACAATGCCCAAGTTTGGTACAAGCGTGGTAAAAGGGTAATTTCCAATTTCGGGTTTTGCAGCACTAACTTTAGAAAGCAAAGTAGATTTACCTGCATTTGGAAAACCTACCAAGCCAATATCGGCAAGCACTTTTAGCTCAAGCACTTTCCACTCGTCTTTGCCATCTTCGCCGGGTTGAGCAAAGTGTGGTGTTTGGCGTGTGGGGCTTTTAAAATGATGGTTTCCTTGTCCACCACGTCCACCGGGTACTAATATAATTTCTTGTCCGTCTTCGGTAATCTCACATTCTAATCTTCCACTTTCAACATCACGTGCTATGGTTCCTAAAGGCACTTCCAAAATTTCATCTTCTCCTTGTTTGCCGCTGCGTAATGCACTACCACCATTATCACCTTCTTTAGCAATAATGTGTTTACGGTATTTTAAATGCAGAAGAGTCCATAATTGTTTATTACCACGCAAAATAATATGGCCACCACGACCACCATCACCACCATCAGGCCCACCTTTTGAGGTAAGTTTATCACGATGGAAATGGATAGAGCCAGCGCCGCCTTTGCCGCTTCTGCAGCATATTTTTACATAATCAATAAAGTTTTTATCCACGGAAGTGAGAGCGTTTTATTTCTTCTTTTTAGAAGATTTTTTGATTGTTTTTTTAGCAACAGATTTTTTCTTTGCCGGCGATTTTTTAACCGCTTTTGCTTTTTTTATTACTTTTTTTGCCGCCTTTTTTACAGGTGCTTTTTTCGCTGATTTTTTTACAATCGCTTTCTTTTTAGGAGCAGCCTTTTTCTTTACAACTTTAGCTTTTTTCGCTGCCGGTTTTGCAACTTTTTTAGCAATAGCTTTCTTTTTTACAGGAGCTGCTTTTTTGGCTGGTTTTGCAACTGTTTTCTTTTTAGCAACAACAGCCGGTTTTGCTTTAATAGCTTGGTTATTGTCTTTTAAATGTTTGGCAGGTTCGTCTTCAACACTAATATCCGCAACGGTTACCATTCCATCGTAATATGGTTTTTTTGCCTGAGTTTTATTGTCAATAGTGGCAACTAACAATTCAAAAATATCATCAATACTGCCCATTCCGTAAACCGAATGAAACTTCTTTTGTTCAGAATAATATTTTTTTAATGGTGCAGTTTGGTTGTTGTAATTAAATATTCTACGACGAATTACATTCTCATCTCTGTCATCAGCCCTGCCAGAATCGGCACCACGTAATAATAAGCGATGCAACAATTCTTCATCGTTAACTTCTAAAGCCACCATCATACTAATGGGCGCTTTCTTTTTTTCTAATAATTCATCTAAAGCTTTTGCCTGTGCTTGTGTACGCGGAAAGCCATCAAAAATAAAGCCTTTTGATTGCGGATTAGCATTTAATTTAGAATCAATCATACCAATTACAACTTCATCGCTAACAAGTTCGCCTTTATCCATTAAGGATTTAGCTTGCATACCCAGTTGGGTAGCACGACTAATCTCATCACGCAACAAATCTCCTGTTGATAGGTGAATTAACTGGTACTTATCGCACAATTTTTTTGATTGTGTGCCTTTGCCTGCGCCCGGAGGGCCAAATAAAACGATGTTAAGCATGTTGATGAGTTTTACTATTCGTGTTTTAAGTTTTACAAATTACAGTTCAAAAATCTATACTAAGCTAATACATAAATGTCTTTCAAATTACTTCCTAAACCATCATAATCCAAGCCATAACCAACCACAAAATCGTTGGGTATTTCCATACAAATATAATCTACCGGAATGGTTTTTTTGTATGCTAAAGGCTTAAATAATAGGGTTGCGGTTTTTATTTGTTTAGCGTTTTTATGTTTCAATAAATCGTGTAATTTTTCAAGCGTAGAGCCTGTATCTACAATATCTTCAATAATAACAATGGTGCGGTTTTCCACATTTTCTGTAAGACCAATAATTTCGTTTACCTTGCCTGTACTGCCCGTTCCTTCATAAGAAGCAAGTTTAACAAAAGTAATTTCGCAAGGAAATTTCAACATTTTTACCAAATCGGCAGCAAAAATAAACGACCCATTAAGTACCACTATAAAAAGTGGAAAAGAGCCTTTTAAATCGGCGCTAAGGTTAGCAGCAATCTGTTCAACCCTTGTGTGTATGGCATCAGCCGTAATGTAGGGCTTAAATTGCTTGTCGTGTAAGGTAACTAAACTCATATAAGTTGCAAAAATAGCAAAATTAACCATGTAATAAGCCCTAATATGCAATCAAATTTGGGCGTTTCCCTGCTTTGGGCAGGGTCGGGCTTTACGTTGCAAGCTTTTCGATTACAAAAAGGCTTTCCACTGCAATCCCTAACGCAAATACAGCATACATCATACAATAAATAAATTTATCTTCGCATCATTATTATTAAACCCTTGTTTGAAAACATTAGCCGCTAAAATAAAAACCAAACTCATTGCCCCTAATTTCGACTTTAAGCAAAGTTCAAAACTGCGTGCTTGCTTAGAAATTTCGGCTACAGATATTGTTACTGCTTTGTTTACCACACAAAACGAATTGGTTTATTTACAACATTACACTTATAAATCAACCGAAAAAATTAACGAAGTATTTGAACACCTTGTTCATACCGAAGCTTTTTTTTCTCAGGCATATTTAAACGTTTACATAAGTGTTTTAAATCCTTTATATACTATTGTGCCAACGGCTTTATATCATACAGAGAATAAAGAGCAATGGCTAAAATTTAATCATGCCATAACAGATGAAATTACTGTTTTAAGCGATGATGTTTATAGTTCTGATAGTAAATGTGTGTATGCTAGCAATCAAAAATTAAAAACATTAATTGATCAAACTTTTCCAAACAATCATATAAAACATAAAACCACTTGTATAGCCGAAAGCCTTGCTGATATTGCTTCCAAAAAATATAAAAGCTGTTTGGTACATGTGGGTACAGATAGTTTTGACATTGCTTTGTATGATAAAAAAATGTGTTTCTTCAACACGTTTGAATACCAAAGCACAGAAGATTTTTTATATTTTATTTTAGCTTCGCTCGAACAAAATAAGTTTGCAGTTGATGAAACAGAAATAACCCTATCAGGTGAAATTGAGTCACAATCGGCTTTGTATGATACATTAAAAGAATATTTCCCGAAATTAAAATTTGCAGTAAATAATAAAGCCATTATTTTAAAAAACGATTTCGAAAAACTTCCTAATCATTTTTATTACTCACTTTTTAATTTGTATTTATGCGCATTATAGGCGGCACATTAGGTGGTAGAATTTTGCATCCGCCAAAAGGCTTACCCGTTAGGCCTACCACCGATTTTGCCAAAACAGCCCTGTTTAATATTTTATCAAGTCGCTTAGATTTTGAAGAAACCAGCGTGCTTGATTTATGTTGTGGTACAGGTAGCATTAGTTTTGAATGTGCATCTCGCGAAGCAAAAAAAATAACTGCTGTAGATTTGCATGGCAACTGCGCCAAATTTGTAAATGATACCGCAAAGGCTATGAAAATGCCTAATTTACTGGCTTTTAAAGCTGATATATTTAAATTTATAGAAAAAGAAACTAATACCTACGATTTTATTTTTGCAGATCCACCTTATGAAGCTGAATGGATTACACAAATAAGTGAAGCTGTTTTTAAGCAAAATATATTATCTCCTAACGGAATATTAATTGTAGAACATGGCGCAAAAACAGATTTATCTCCATCGAAAAATTTTGTCGAAAAAAGAAAGTACGGTAATGTAAACTTTAGTATTTTTAAACATCATGAGCAATAACCAAAAACGTATAGCCGTATTTCCAGGGTCGTTCGACCCATTTACCATTGGTCACGAAGCCCTTGTGCGCCGCACTATTGGCTTGTTTGATGAAATAATTATTGCACTTGGCACCAACAGCAATAAAAACTATATGTTTTCTATTGAACAGCGCATGAAATGGATAGAAACTGTTTTTGCTGATATGCCCAATGTTAACGTAAAAAGCTTTAGCGGTTTAACTATCGATTTTTGCAAGCAAAACAACGCGCCTTATATTATCCGTGGTGTGCGTACCAGCACCGATTTTGAATTTGAAAAAGCCATTGCTCAAATGAACCGAGCTATGTCTAATATAGAAACAGTATTTATTATGCCTTTGCCAGAGCATTCGGCAATCAATTCAACCATTATACGAGATATTGTTAGAAATAATGGAGATGCCTCTATGTTTGTACCAAAAGGTGTTACATTTAAGCAATAATTACAATTTTATCTACTTTTAAATCAATCAGTTGCATTGTATTTTATCTTTTGCTAATATATTTAGCAATTAAATACTAATATAATTAGTAAATTTGCCTCGAGATTTCCTGATTTTCCTTGGTTTTTGTTTTTTACCACCTAAAACAGAACTGTTGAGCAAATTAAATAAACGTTTTTACGATTTTTGTTCAACAGTTCTTAATGGGCATCTGTATTCCAAATATCTGTATTCACAACAAATTTCCTTAACTTTTGTTTATGCAAAAAGAAAGTATTCAATAAAAAAATTAGAATAAATAGTATCTTTAAGCCTGATGTGTGGCATAGCCGGAATTGTAAATTTAGAAGGCGTAAATACGCTTGAGCTCCATAAAATGTCGGCGGTTTTGCAACACCGTGGACCTGATGATGAAGGGTTTTTATTACTGGATGCTAAAAACAAAATCCAATACCTTAACGGAAACGATACCATTGCTCAACTTTCAGGTTTATCTCCCATACAAGATACAGCGTACAAAATACAAGATACAAAATTGGGTTTATTGCACAGACGCTTATCTATTTTAGATCTTTCTCCGGCAGGACATCAACCCATGGGATATGCTGATGGAAAATATCAGCTTGTTTTTAATGGAGAGATATATAATTACAAAGAATTAAAAGTTGAATTAAAAACACTTGGCTATTCATTTACATCTGATAGTGATACCGAAGTTATTTTAGCTGCTTACCAACAATGGGGTAAAGCTTGCGTAAATAAATTTATAGGCATGTGGGCTATTGCCTTGCTGGATGTTGAGAAACAACAGTTATTCTTGTCTCGAGACCGCTTTGGCATAAAACCTTTGTACTACACAAGCGCACAAAACAAATTTGCCTTTGCCTCTGAAATAAAAGCCCTGCTTAGTTTAGATTTTATAGAGCCCGAAGCCAACATGAATTCGGTATTTGAATATGTGTGCTTTGGTGCTACGGCAGATCCATCATCAAACCTATTCAAACAAATAAAACCTTTAGCACCCGGGCATAATATGGTGCTTAACCTTAACACATTAAGCACAGAAATTAGCTGCTATTACAATTTAGAGAAGAATATTGAAGCCTACAACTTGCCGAGTGATGGAGCTATTCAAAAAACGTTCGAAGAAATTTTAGATAATTCAATAAACATACATTTACGCGCCGATGTGCCTGTGGGTTCTACGCTTAGCGGTGGCTTAGATTCGAGCACCCTCGTTGCTATGGCTTCACGCAAAATGCAAGGGAATACCTTTAAAACATTTACAGCAGCTTATCACGAAAAAGATATTGATGAATCTGACTTTGCACGCAAGGTAATTGAGTCTCAGCAAAACATTGATGGTCATTTTACCTACCCCAACGCAAACACCTATTGGCAGGATATTGATAAATTAATTTGGCATCAGGATTTACCCATAAATTCTACCTCTATGTTTGCCCAATGGGAAGTAATGAAACTGGCAAAACAACAAAATATTAAAGTGCTTTTAGACGGACAAGGCGCTGATGAAATACTGGGTGGCTATTACAATTTTGCCGGCCTTTATTTAATAGAGAAATTAAAACACGGCAATATCCCTTCTTTCTTTACCGAAAAAAAAGAACTGAAGAATAAGTTTGCTCCTAACATAAACAACGCCTTAGGCAGAGCTGCGTATTATTACCTGCCTGAGTTTGTGCAACGTAACATACGTGCTAAAAAACGTTTGGGCATGGGCTTTATAACCGCTGATTATCAGCAAAAACTAAACAACATAGATGTGCCTGCCCGTGGCGGAAGAACGTTTAAAGAACAATCTTTATTAAGCACGCAGTTTGGTTTACAAGATTTGTTGCGTTATGAAGACCGTAACTCGATGGCATTTTCTATTGAGAGTAGAGTACCTTTTTTAGACCACCATTTGGTTGAGTTTTCTATTGCCTTAAATAATGATTGGAAAATAAAAAATGGTTGGACAAAGTATATACTACGCAAAACAGCCGAACCCTTATTAGATAGAGAAGTTGTTTGGCGTAAATACAAAATGGGTTTTTTAACCCCACAAAAACTATGGAAACTACAATCTAAAAAAGAATTAGATACCTTTGTAAATGAAGTAAATATGCCCGCGTTTTTAGATAAAAACTATTTATTGAAGCTGAATAATGCAGATATAAACGACAGTTCTCACTTAAGTGAATTCTGGAAAATGGTTTCTTTCTTAAAGTGGACTCAAATATTTAAAGTAAGATTTAATTGATGAAAAAGAAACTGAAAATTGCGCTTGTTGGTTGTGGAAGAATTGCGCAAAGGCATGCGGAACATATTACCAATCAAGCGACTCTTGCCGCAGTATGTGATATAAACGAGGAGCGTAGAAACGAACTGGCAACTAAATATAACTGCAAAGCATACGCAACTATAGAAGAACTCTTGCAGAAAGAAAAAAACCTTGATTTGGTTTCTATTTGCACACCCAACGGATTACACGCTGCGCATAGCATACAATGTTTAGAAGCAGGCATACATGTATTGTGCGAAAAGCCTATGGCAATTACTACTGATGATTGCAAAAGAATGATTGATGCAGCTGATAAAGTAAAAAAGCATTTAATTGTAGTAAAGCAAAATAGGTTTAATGTACCCATTGCCGAACTGAAAAAGATAATTGCCGAAGGTCGTTTAGGAAAGATAATAAACGTGCAACTTAACTGCTTTTGGAATAGAAACGATTTGTATTATAAAAACTCTGATTGGAAAGGTACAAAGGCTTTAGATGGTGGAACATTATTTACACAGTTTAGTCATTTTATAGATTTACTTTATTGGATGGTTGGTGATATAAAAAACATAAATGCCATTATCCGTAATTTTATGCATAAACATAATGTGGAGTTTGATGATACAGGTGTTGTTTCGCTTGAGTTTGATAATGGTGCATTAGGTACGGTAAACTATACCGTAAATAGTTTTGAAAAAAACATGGAAGGATCTATCACTGTATTTGGAGAAAAAGGAACCGTTAAAGTTGGCGGACAATATCTGAATGTATTAGAACATCAAAGCATTGAGAATTATAAAATGCAAACCGTGTTTGAAATAAAACCGGCCAACGATTATGGTTTTTATCAAGGCTCTATGTCTAACCACGATAAAGTGTACGAAAATGTAATTGATGTATTAACCAATAATGGTACGGTTGCCACAAGTGGTTTTGAAGGCTTAAAAACGGTTGAGATAATTGAACGTATTTATAAAAGTGCGCAGGACAAATAAATGAAAATTGGAATTATAAGTGCGCATTATATGCCCGAGGTTGGTTACCAGGAAGTGCATTTACCCAGGGCTTTTGTACGCAACGGTTATGAGGTGAAAGTATTTACATCAGATGCTTCAGTTAACCTGGGTGGAGAAATGAATAAGCTGAATTATACAAGTGGCTCTTCTTATGATGAGAAATACAAATATGAAATTCTGCGCTTGCCTTCTTTATCCTACAAATCAAAAGCCTATTCTTTCGGTTTAAAAAAAGCCGTGCTTGATTTTAATCCTAATATATTAATTATTCTGGGCGTAGCTAAAATATTTCCGTTGCCTTTATTAAATGGAGCCTTTCACAATAAAATAAAAATGGTGTCGGTTTACGGAGATGCTAAAGAGTATTTAGACAGAGGCACTTTTAAACAAAAACTAAAAACTGCTTTTTATGAATTGGGTTATCTTTTAATTAAAGAACCCTTATACCGTAAAGCAGTAAATTATGGTCATCGCTTAGTAATGAATATACCTGAGACCAATGATTTTTTTCTAAGTTTTTTAAAAGGAAAAGATAAGACGTTGTTTGAACAAAAAAGACAAATGCTTACACTTGGTTTTGACCCTGATGAATATTTTTATAGCGAAGCAGACCGAAAACAAAAGCGAAATGAACTTAGTTTTTATGAAGATGATATTGTTATTATAACTTCTACCCGTGTAAACAAGCGCAAAAATTTAGAGAAGAACATTAAGCTTATTTCTCAGCTACATGCTGCAGGAAAAAAGGTGCGCTATGTTATTATTGGCTTTTTAGGGGATGATTATGAGAGAGAACTGAAAGCATTTATTCAATCACAACCAAACCCTGATTTGTTTAGGTGCTTTCCTTTTTTAAATGCCGCTGAAATTAAAAAACTATATAGTGCTGCTGATATCGGTATCTGGCTTAAAGCAGCTATCTCAATACAAGAGGCAATGGGCACAGGGCTTCCGGTTATATTAGAAAATAAACCAAGTGTTAATCATTTAATTAAAGAAGGAATTAATGGTTGGTTCTTTGAAATCAATAACTTTGATGAAACCGTTAAGAAAGCAGTTGATACATTGTCTATTCATAAAACAGATAGAGAAAGCTTATCTAAACTAAATGCAGAAACACTTTCGTATGATACCATTGCAAAAAAAATGATT
>CAIXZI010000655.1 GCA_903923915.1 uncultured Bacteroidota bacterium | reverse complement strand
GGCACAATTTCTTTCCAACAAATCCATTTGCACCAAATACGGCAATTTTCATTACTTCTTAGTTTCAAATATATCTTCTCTTACAATTGGCACGTTACAATCATCCCAAGGCTTGGTAAGTAAGGCAACAGCCGTTAGTGGAGTTATAGCATAAATAGTATGAGATACTCCAATAGGGTTTCTTATACAAGTACCTTTACTGATGTGAATTATTCTTTCTGTCATATCTGGTGCATCGCGGGTTACAGCTATGCCTGAACCTTCAACTACTAAAAAATATTCGGTAAACTCAGGATGGTAATGATTACCCCTAGTTGTGCCCGGTGTAAAGTATAACAAGTTAAATTCTTTAATTACATCAGGTGGTACCCAGGTAAATATCCCACCACGGCCATCTTTTATTGTATCGACATTGCAAGTTGGAAAAAAAACTTCTGTTCGTTCGTTTGATAACATACTGTTTCAAATATTATAAATTTCTAAATCGTAAGATAAAAGTTTCCTTTGTGTACCTGATAATTCGGGCAAAAAGCCTTTTATTTCCTTCGCCAAATTTTCTATTACCAAATATAGCGGGAATTTGTAAAATAGAGCAATTATTTTTCTGAAGATAAAACAACAATCGAATAAAATAATCTCCAAATCCCCAAAATATTTTATCAAAATCGCATTTATGAATGGCTTCTTTTCTTATGGCATAAAAGCCAAATAAATTTTCGGTAACTTTTGAACCAAGCACTATCCTAATGAACAAGTTAAACATCCAACTAGTAACAATTCTTGAGGTACTATAATGTTTTTCTATCGGAAAATATAAAAAGCGAGAGCCAATAACGCAATCAAAATACTTTAAATTGTCAATCATAATTGGCAAATATTTTGGCATGTGATTAAAATCAGAATCCATCACAACAATATAATCGCCCTTGGCATTTTCTATACCACATCTGATACTTTTAGCAAAACCTTTATCCGCGGTTCGAAGGATGGGCATTACATAAGGATAATTCAACTCAATCATTGCCTGGTAAGTTCCATCCGGACTGTTATCATCAACCACTAAAATTTCATGCGGGTAGTTAATTAATTCGTTATGAATAGCCACAACAAGTTGTGTTACATTTTCGCGTTCATTATAACAAGGAAGAATTACAGAAATAAGTTGGGTTGACATAATTAGCGCAATTTAATGTTTTCTTATTGAAATTAAGCTATTAAAAATTTATGTTTTAGGATTGTTTTTTACAGATATAACAAGCATTCCATGTGTTTTCAGAAAGTGGATTTTTACTGATCCATTCTTCGCTATGTAATAAACTAAATCCGGCTTTATTTAATAAAGTAGTCAACTCTTCAGGAAACAAATACCTCATTTTATGAGATTCTTGTAAGGTAGTTTTTCCATCAGATTTTTTATTCTCAATCAAAATATCAAAATTAACATCCACTAAATTTTTTTCTACATGTATTTCAGGATTTGATACACGTTTTACATACATAGTATCATTTTCAAAAATTTTAGTTCTGGATATAGGCCTGTCAGCTAATACAGCAGGGCCGTGCCAACAATCAAAAATAAATAAACCATTAGGCTTTATATGGCTTTTAGCTGTATTAATAGCTTGCATCAGCATTTCGTTTGTTTCCATATAACTCATTACATGAAAAAGTGAAATAGCAGCGTCATACTTTTTACTGCTTTGATAATTGCAAATATCTCCCTTGTTAAAAGATAATCTTTGGGCAACACTTTCTTCCAAACCGTTTTGGCGTTCAATAGCTTTTTTTAACATGGTATCGCTTCTATCAATGCCATGAATGGTATAACCCAGTTTTGCTAGAAGACAGGCGTGAAGACCCGTTCCGGAGCCTAATTCTAAAATGGCTTCTGCTTCTTTTGAATACTGTTTCATTAAAGTATCAATGTAATCAACCTCTTTACCATAATTTTTATCCTGATAGAGTAAGTCGTAATAATCACTATAAGCATCAAATACTTTCATTTTTAAAATGAATTATGTTAAGTATAAATTAAATTTATGCGCGTAACCTTTGTTGTTTTTACAATTACACAGGTCAAATTTACCCTTTTATAAAAATGCAGGCAATTATTAAATTATTTTATTTTTGTGAGCCAATTGCATTTTATGAAACAAATTTATGTAGTCTGTATAATTTTATTTTGCTCATTTTTTTCATTTGCTCAGGATATTACACAAAAAATACGTGGTACGGTAGTAGAAAAAGAAACGCACTCAGAAATTGTAGGAGCTGTTGTATCTGTAATAAGCGATACAAATCATATTGTTACAACTACAGATGATAAGGGAGCTTTTCGTTTAGAAGGCTTGCGCATTGGCAGGCATACCCTTAAAATAACTTATGTGGGTTATCACGATGTCATACTTCCTGCGGTTGTACTTAACTCAGGTAAAGAAACTATTTTAACGATTGAAATGGTTGAAGCTATTAATAAAATGGAAGACATTACCATTACTGCTACAAAAAAAGGAGATGCTAATAATGAGATGAGTAGCGTAAGCGCCCATAATTTTTCGGTTGAAGAAGCTAATCGTTATGCAGGAAGCAGAGGCGACCCCGCTCGTATGGCAGCAAACTTGGCAGGCGCAAATAGTGCAGATGATTCTCGAAATGATATTGTCATTAGAGGTAACTCTCCGGCGGGTGTATTGTGGCGTGTAGAAGGTGTAAATATTCCAAACCCCAATCACTACGCAACGCCCGGTACAACAGGTGGGCCGGTTAGTATATTAAACAACAAAATTTTTGGTAATTCAGATTTTATGACGGGTGCTTTTCCGGCAGAATATGGCAATACCAATTCGGGTGTGTTTGATATTCGTTTAAGAAATGGAAATAACGAACGACATGAAGCTACCATACAAATTGGTGTATTAGGCATGGAAGCCGCTGCAGAAGGGCCTTTGTCAAAAAAATCGGGAGCTACGTATATGTTTACCTATCGTTATTCTACCTTAAAATTATTTGAAGGTTTGCATATTCCTATCGGTACATCGGCTGTGCCTAATTACCAGGATGCATCGTTTAAATTTAATTTTCCTACTAAAAAGGCGGGCAACTTTGCCTTGTTTGGTATTGGCGGAACAAGTGATGTATTTGTGAAATTAAGTGATAAGCCTTATGACCAAGTTGAGCTATACGGAGATAATAATCGTGATCAATATTTAAAAAGCAGTATGGGCATTATAGGTATTACACACTCAAAATCTATTAACGAAAAAACATTAATTAAAACAACACTCTCTGCTTATGGACAAAATGTTACAGCCAAAGACGAGCTTTTTAAAAGAGATTCTCTTACAGATAAAATAACTAGTATTTTCCCGAAGCTTAGGTCTAAAATTAAATCGGGTAAATATGCTTTAAATTTTAATTTAACGCATAAATTCAATGCAAAGCTTACGCTTAAAACAGGTGTTATTGGAGAGTGTTTGGTTTATAATTATCATGATAGTAATTATGTTGAAGGCGCAACAATTCCTCGCTGGGATGTGCGCGAAAACTATACGGGTAGCACTTTTTTAATTCAACCTTTTGCACAATTAAAATATAAACCTACTGAAAAGCTGGCTATTAACGTTGGTTTGCACGGCCAATACTTAACCTTAAACGGGAGCTCATCAATAGAACCTCGCGCAGGTGCGCGCTGGAATTTTAAACCAACACAAACCTTAAGTTTTGGTTATGGCATGCACAGCCAAATGCAACCAGATTATGTGTATTATCATCAAACATTAAATAATAGCGGGCAATACGAGCAATTAAATAAAAATTTAGGATTTACGCGCGCGCGGCATTTTGTATTGGGTTATGAAAAAAGGATAAAATCTACACGCATACTCGTTGAGACCTATTATCAAATGCTGTATGATGTTCCGGTTGATATTTATAGTTCATCTTATTCTCAATTAAATCAGGGTACTTCCTTTGATCCTATATATCCAGGACAATTAGTAAACAAAGGAACAGGCAACAACTACGGCGTTGAGTTTACTTTAGAAAAATATTTTTCCAAAGGATTTTTCTTTTTATTTACAGCTTCGTTGTATGAATCTAAATACAAGGGTAGCGATGGCATTGAGCGTAATACAGACTACAACGGAAACTACATTACCAATTTGTTAGCGGGCAAAGAATTTAAAATTGGAAGTAGCGGTAGAAAGGTTTTTATTCTTTCAGGCAAAGTAACTTATTCGGGAGGAAGACGCTACTCCCCTGCTGATATAAATGCTTCGCGAGCTTCAGGAAGCATTGTGGCTATTGATTCATTGCGTAATACACTTCAATATCCAAATTACTTTCGCTGCGATTTGAAAATAGGATATAAAGTAAGTACCAAACATTTTACACATGAAATTTCTTGTGATTTGGTAAACATCTTCAACACTAAAAATGTATTAGCTATGACGTACGCTCCAGACCCTAATCATCTAACGGCCAGCCCTATTAAGCCTGAATACCAACTTGGTTTTTTACCGTTGATTTATTATCGTGTAGATTTTTAAATAGGTATGTAAATCTAATTTTATGTACATTTATTGAAATTTAAAAAAACATATATGAAAAAAATAATTACAACTTTTGTCTGCTTAATTTTTATTTCGCAGAGTTTATTTGCAACAAAACACACCATTGCAATTAGCGGATTTGCTTATAGCCCGGCTACAGTTAGTGCGGCTATTGGAGACACCATTTCTATTGCGGCAAGTGGCACACACCCTTTAGTTCAAGTTGATCAAACCAACTGGAATACTAATACACCAACAGCTATGGCTGGAGGTTGGGGTACTAAAACAACAACCTATACATTCACTATTGCATCTGCAGGTACCATATATTATGGCTGCGTTAATCACATGGCAAGTATGCAAATGAAAGGGCAAATAAATGTTACCACAACAGGTGTAAAACAAGTTAGTGCAACAACTAATAAAACGGTTTTATTTCCTAACCCGGCTGTAAATGGTGAGTTTACAATTAAAGTTGAAAACAATACAGCTAACGGAATAGTTACTATTTATAACATAGAAGGTAAACTTGTAGAAACACACATACTTAACGCAGGTGTTGTAGAAATTAAAACTAAACTACCTACCGGAGAATATTTTTATGCAGTTACTGTTAACCAAAAAGAAATTTCTCGCGAAAAGTTTTTGATTACCAATAAATAAACTTTTTATTCTTAGCCACAGATTTCGCAGATTAACACAGATTTATATCCGTGAAATTTGTGTAATCTGTGGCTTTTGTATTCTTAATTAAGCAATAGTTTTTGATTTAGTTCTTTCAAAACCAAATTCTAAAATTTTATCAATAAAATCGTAAGGCTTGTAACTATTTATGGCTGCCTGATGGAAGATACAAGTGGCAGGTGTCATGCCGGGCAAAGAATTTACTTCAATAAAAATAACTTCGCATTTGCAATTATCATAAACTCGCACAAAGGCATCTATGCGGCAATAACCACTAACTTTTAATGCACGAGCTGCACCTTTCAATGCTTCTTTTACTTGGTCAGATATTTTCTGCCTGTCGGCATTATTACGCGAGTAACGCGCAGGTGTTATGTTTTGCCCTTGCCCGGCTAAAAATTTTTCTTCCAAACTTAATACATCCCCTTCACTCAGTGCTTCACTGGCTTCAAACACTTCGTATTCAATTTCGCCCTTAGCGTTGTAATGTGTAAGCATGCCACCCGTAACTTCTAAAAAATGTGTAGCTTCTTTTTTAGAAATAAGTTCTTCTACTAAAATTACATTCTTTAAAGGGAATTCTTCTTTATCTTTTATGTGAAGTGTTGCTGCAGCTTGTGCATCAAGAGTTTCACTCTTTCTAAAAATTAATTTAGAAAAGGCTTCAAACTCAGTAAAGTTTTTTATTTTTTTAACCGCGCTACTACAGCCATCATCAACAGGTTTTGCAATGAATGGATATTTTATTTTATCGTGCAATATTTGTTTTATTTCATCACGTTTGTTGTTCCAGTCTTCTTCGCTTACTAACAAATGCTCTGCTACCAAATACCCGTTTTGTTTTAGTATTTCATTAGTAACATATTTATTGATGGTTATTTCAGAACTTACTTTGCCTGAACCATTATAAGGTAAACCAAAAGCTTCTAGTTTTTCTTGTACACTGCCGTCTTCGCCCGGGCGACCATGCAAAGCAATAAACACAGCATCCACTTTTTTTGTTAATTCTTCATAAGTTAACGATGTTGGTTTGGCAAGTGTATCGGCAGAAGAATATTTTTCGGTGATGTGTTTGCACTCGTTTATAATTTCTTTTACAACCGGATGAATGGCGTAGCTTTCAATCTTTTCTTTGATATCATCTGCGTTATCTTTCAATAAAATATTAATAGGAATTTGATACAACAAATGTTGCTCGTTACTTCCTGTTAAGAAAATTGGTAAGGGTGTATATTTTTCTGATGAAGCCAATTTCTCATAAATATTTCTTCCGCTTTCAACAGAGATGTGTCGCTCACTTGAATAGCCACCCAGAATTACCGCTACACGTGTTTTATTATTTATAGCGTGCTTATCTGTATGAATAAGATGTTCTAAACGATCCATCGTGAAATCATACAAGCGCGCACCTTTACTTTGTTTAATGCGTTTGGTAAGCGAAGCGTGAATAATGAATGTTAAAAATTGCGAAGGATTTAAACCAATTTCTGCTGCTTGATGAAAGAAGAAAGAAGATGGCATCATGCCCGAAGTTGTATTCGGATCATTCAAAAATATTTTACCTTCTTTGCTGATAAACCCATCAATACGCGCGTAAACATCAAAATGCAAAGCGTAAAATAACTTTTCGCAGTCTTTACGAATTTGATTTATCTGTTCGGCTGGCAAATCAATGGGTGTAATTTTACGTGATAAGCCTGGTAAGTATTTACTACGGTAATCAAATAATTCTTTTCCTTTTTTAATTTCAGTAGGAGGTAATGCGATAGCTTTGCCGCTTTCATCTTCTAAAACAATACAAGAGAATTCTCTACCTTCAATAAAACCTTCTACTAAAACGGTACTTTCTCCATCTAAAGATTCTACTACTAAACCTTCTTTTGTTTTTAAGTGAGTATTAAAAAAATCAAGCAATTCGTTTGGATCATAAATAATTTTATCTTCAATTTTGCAAGGCATACCAATGCCTTCTCGTATATCTGATAATGTGCGAACGAATTCAAATTTTTGTCCGTTGTTTAAATTATTCCACTCACTTGCATCAACCCATTTGGTAAATAATGCTTTCTCAATGGCCGACATAAATGCGTGTTCATCTTCATTTAATAAAACACTTATACCTATGGAAGAACCTTGATTAGCAGGCTTTACAACCAACGGAAATTTAATTTTTTCTTTTGCTTGTGTAAATGCTTGCTTACAGTTTCCATTGATGTAGTCTGCTCTATCAATGGTAAAATAATTCGGACTATTAAATCCAGCATTAACCATTAATTGTTTTTGTACACTTTTATCAATACCAATGGATGAAGATAAAATGCCCGAGCCTGTATAAGGAATTTTATAATATTCTAACAAGCCTTGCAATTTGCCATCTTCGCCATACGAACCATGCAAACACAAAAACGCAATATCAATTAACTCATGCAATTCTTCTGCACTAACTTTTTTGCCAATTTTATTGATGAGATTATCTTGCTCTGAAGCACTTAATTCCCCAAGGCTTTCGGCATATAATTGAAAGTGAGAATTGTTGGCAGGAAGAAACTCAACCGGAGGATAAAAATCTCTGATAGAACCTTTGTAAATATATTGCCAGTTAAGTAAAACAAAATTACCAAAACTATCTACAAACAAAGGAATGGCTTCGAAAACAGATTTGTTTAAATTATCATAAACGGTGCGTCCACCCGCAAAAGAAACCTCACGCTCTTTAGAGAATCCGCCAAATAATATACCTACTTTAATTTTAGACATTTGAATGATTTAATAGTTAATAGCCATTAGCTAATAGGTTGAAGCCTGTTAACTGGTATAAAGATAATGAGAAGAGAAGCGCTTATTTAGCGTTTTCAGAAAGGAAATCAACGAGTTTATTAACAGCCAAAGCACGATGGGATATCTTGCTTTTTTCATCGGCACTTATTTGTGCAAATGTTTTGTTATAACCATTTGGTTTAAAAAGTGGGTCGTAACCAAAGCCTTGCGTGCCCTGCATTTCAGATAAAATTGTACCTTTAATAATGCCATCAAAAGTATATTCTTTCCCGTTTAAAATAAGTGCAATTACTGTTTTAAAACAGGCATTTCGATTTGGTTTGTCTTTTAATTCAGCTAAAAGCTTTTGGTTATTATCAACATCACTTTTTTGTAAACCTGCGTATCGTGCCGAGTAAACTCCCGGCGCGCCATTTAAGGCTTCTACTTCCAAACCGCTATCATCGGCAAAACAATTAATGGCAAATCTCTCATAAATATATTTTGCTTTAAGCAAAGCATTTCCTTTTAAGGTGTCTGCTGTTTCGGCAATATCATCCGTAAAATTTAAATCTGCCAAAGAAATAAGCTCTATACTTTTAGGAAGTAATAATTTTATTTCCTGTAATTTATGTTGATTTTGTGTAGCGAAAATTAATTTCATAAATATGAGACAAATATACTTAAAACTAGCTTTCTTATGCGTTGCTATTTAATTGCCTGTTTTTCATTAAATACTACCTTTAACGTCGCATAAATTGCATTTTAATTAGTAGTATTTTTATTTGTTAGATTAGTCTAACTTATTTACATTTACAAACAAAACAATTATATATAAGTACATGAAATTATTTCAAATAGCCATAACACTTTTTTTACTGATTTTTTTTTCAGGGAAAATAAACGCACAGGCTGATGATGAAGAAAATCACTATAAAGGCTTATTGGCAAACAGGTTTGATTCTTTACAAAAATGGAGTGTGCATTTTCAGTTTACCGATGTTTGGCAAACACATCCATCATTTAGCGCGCAGTATTCTGGTAAAAACAGTTTACTAACAAATTCAGAAGAAGCCATGTCGGTTACATCAACCTTATACTTTGGTAGAAAATTATGGAAAAACGCTGCCTTTTTTATTGACCCCGAAGTTGCGGGCGGCAGAGGTTTAAGCTCGGTATTTGGCATGGCTGGCGCATCTAATGGCGAAACATTTCGGGTTGGAAGCCCCGCGCCAGCTGTGTATATGGCTCGTTGTTTTTTTGAACAGCATATTGCTTTACGTAAATCTAAAATTGAACATAGAGATAATGAGCAAAATCAAATAGCTGATAACATACCTTCATCTCGTATTACTATCTCAATTGGTAAGTTTAGTTTGGCTGATTTCTTTGATGATAACGCATATAGTCACGATCCACGAAGCGAGTTTATGAATTGGTCGCTGATGGATAATGGTGCGTGGGATTATCCCGCCAATACACGTGGTTACACCTGGGGTGCTGTGGTAGAATTAATTGAGCCTGGTTATTCTATTCGTTTAGCAACTTCTATGGTTCCAAAAAATGCAAACGGGCCAACGTTTGACACACACATTCAGCAAGCAAATGGTAATACAGCCGAGTTTGAAAAGAAATTTAAAATAAAAAAACATGCGGGTAATTTAAGGCTCTTGGCTTTTGCTAATTTTTCATCGGCGCCATCTTATGCAAATGCTATCAACGAACTTAAAAAAGGAGATAGCACTTTAATACCAGTAATTAGTGGTCAGGTGCCAGGCGTTATGTATGGAGCTTTAAAATATGGTTTTGGTATTAGTTTTAATCAAGAGATTGTAAAAAACCTAGGCGTTTTTGCACGTGTCAGCTGGAACAACGGACAAACAGCTACTTGGGCTTTTACTCCCATTGATCAATCGGCAAGCATAGGCATACGCATAAAAGGAGAAATGATTAAACGACCTGAAGATCATTTTGGACTTGCTTATGTTGCAAATGGTGCCTCTGCCGACCATAGAAATTATTTAGCTGCAGGTGGTTACGATTTTATGTTAGGCGATGGGAAATTACCTCATTATGGTTTAGAGCATATAATAGAAACTTTTTATAAAGTAAAATTAATGCAATGGCTTTGGGTAACCGGCGATTATCAGCTTGTGGTAAACCCTGCTTACAACAAAGACCGCGGACCTGCCAGTATTTTTAGCATACGAACGCACGTTGAGTTTTAGTTAAATTAGAAGGGCTGTCATCCTGAGCTTGTCGAAGGATATGGGGTGGTAACAACGCACATGTTTCGACAAGCTCAACATGACAACATACAGTTTCATTAGGTTACGATTTATCGTAATCTCGTTCACCAAAAATACTACTGCCAATGCGTATCATGGTAGAGCCTTCTTCTATGGCAATTTTGTAATCGCTGCTCATGCCCATACTTAATATAGAGATATTAGTATTTAGATTTGAGATTTGAGAGAAGAATTTTTTTAATGAGCAAAACTCATTTCTAATTTGCGCTTCATCATTTGTATTAGTTGCCATGCCCATAAAACCAACGATGTGTATATTTTGCATATTTTTTAATTCTGTTGATTGAAATAATTTTTCACACTCATCAAAACTAAAACCAAATTTAGTTTCTTCTTTGGCAATATAAATTTGCAGTAAACAATCAATAACACGGTTATTTTTTGCAGCTTGTTTATTTATTTCTTGCACTAATTTAAGGGTATCAACTGCATGTCTTAAATGAACACAAGGCGCAATGTATTTTACTTTATTACTTTG
>CAIXZI010000654.1 GCA_903923915.1 uncultured Bacteroidota bacterium | reverse complement strand
TAAAAATTGAAAAAGAAAAAATTCATATAGAGTATTTTACAGCTGTTTTAGAAACTCTAGCTGCCGCAGAAAAACCTGCTACAACAAGCGGAAACGGCACATCTAAAGTTACTGTTTTATTATACGGAATTGAAACCACCTTTGATTTAGCTACTAATGGAAACAGCATTTTAGATGCTGCTTCAGAAAATGGTGTAGATGCGCCATACAGTTGCAAAGGTGCTGTATGCTGCACGTGCAGAGCTAAAGTGTTAGAGGGCAAGGTGTCAATGGATGCTAACTTTGCACTTACTGATCATGAAGTAGAACAAGGTTATGTGCTTACTTGTCAGGCACATCCTTTAACAGAAAAAGTTGTTTTGGATTACGATGCGAGTTAATATTTTAACCTAAGCCTTAACCTCAATCTTAAACTTATAAAATGAAATATTTGCCAATTAATAATCAGCTATTCATCAATAATCGTAAACGCTTTTCGACTTTGCTAAAACCAAATTCAATTGCAATTTTTAATTCAAACGATGTGCTGCCTACCAATGCTGATGGGAGTTTAAAGTTTAAACAAAATTCAGATTTATTTTATTTAAGCGGCATTGATCAGGAAGAAAGCATTTTAATTGTTTATCCGGATGCAAAAGACGGGGTACATAAAGAAGTTTTATTTTTAAAAGAAACCAACGAGCATATTGCTATTTGGGAAGGACATAAACTAAGCAAAGCCGAAGCCCTTACTGTAAGCGGCATTCAGAAAGTGTATTGGTTAAGTGAATTTAAAACGGTGTTACGTTCTTTAATGGCCGAAGCTGAAACTGTTTATTTAAACACTAATGAGCATGTACGCGCTGTTGTTGAAACAGAAACCCGTGAGGCTCGTTTTGTAAAATGGTGCATGAATGAATACCCTGTACATAAGTATGAGCGATCTGCACCGCTTATGCACAGCCTACGTGCTATAAAACATGATACAGAAATTGAATTAATACAACAAGCCTGCAACATTACCGAAAAAGGTTTTCGTCGCTTATTAAGTTTTATAAAACCTGGCGTATGGGAATATGAAATTGAAGCAGAATTAATTCATGAGTTTACCCGTAATCGCAGTAATGGTTTTGCATACACACCCATTATTGCAAGCGGTTATAACTCGTGCGTGTTACATTATATAGACAATAGCTTGCAATGTAAAGATGGCGATATTTTATTGTTAGATGTAGCTGCAGAATATGCTAATTATAATTCAGATTTAACGCGTACTATTCCAGTAAATGGTAAATATACTACTCGTCAAAAAGACGTGTATAACGCAGTTTTACGCGTTATGAAATCTGCCACTAAAATGCTGGTACCTGGCACCTTGATGGCCGATTATCAAAAAACAGTTGGGCAATTAATGGAAGAAGAATTAATAAAACTAAATCTATTAAGTGCTGATGATGTTAAAAAGCAAAATCCAGATGCACCGCTTTATAAAAAATATTTTATGCACGGCACTTCTCATTACCTTGGTTTAGATGTGCATGATGTGGGCAATCGTTACCGCAAGTTTGAGGCAGGCATGGTATTTACTTGCGAGCCTGGCATCTATATTCGCGAGGAAAGCCTTGGTATTCGTATAGAAAACAACATTTTAATTACTGATAACGGCCCTAAAGATTTAATGGCCAACATACCTATTGAAGCCAATGATATTGAGGCTTTAATGGCAAAGTAATTTTTTATTCCCCTCCTTGGAGGGGTTAGGGGTGGGTAATT
>CAIXZI010000653.1 GCA_903923915.1 uncultured Bacteroidota bacterium | reverse complement strand
TTAAATTTAAATCTATATCATGTGCAAACTCATAACTAGTAACAGTTGAAACGAATGGTTTTAAGAATATTTTTTTTAATGCTACAGCTTCCTCTTCGTCTTTATACTCATATAAAGTATTGCTGAGTGCCTCGTTTCCTTCAGCGGTAATGCGGTGGTAAATTATTTTACTGATGCCAGAGTCTTCAATTTCAATCATGTTGTTTGTTTAGTTTTACGAGTATAAATATACCATACTACCACAAACAACGAAATTAAAAACTCAACTCCTGGATCATTAAAGTACCCAAAGTATCTTTTATGATTTTATCGCACTTTATACAAACATACAAACCCGTATGAAAGCCACTTTTAGTAAGTGTAGGATGCAACATAGGGTGTTTGCAATTTTCATTACCGTTATTTAAATGAACGGTACTGGCGTTAAATCTGGTTTCCGTTTTCATGATAAATAATTTTGGTTTAATAAATATAAGCTAATAACGCGTAGATAAAAAGTAAAGTATCTAACAAACTGTTATAAAACGTGAAAAATAAAAACACTTAACCTTTAGACAATAATGCCTTAAAGATTTATTACAATTACAAGAACAATATACTTTTTACAAAGCGCCTTGCTTAATTTCGTCTACCAAAGAAGGATCTAACAAGGTACTAGTATCACCAAGGTTGTTGGTATCTCCTTCGGCAATTTTGCGCAATATGCGGCGCATAATTTTACCCGAGCGTGTTTTAGGTAAACCACTTACAAACTGAATTTTATCGGGCTTTGCAATGGCACCAATAATGCGTGTAACGGTTTGTGCAATATCTTTTCGGGTTAGTTCGTGGTCGTGGGTGCCATCGTAAATAACATAGGCATAAATACCTTGTCCTTTTATATCATGCGGATAACCTACAATAGCACTTTCTATAACACCTGTGTGCATATTAATGGCATTCTCTAATTCGGCAGTACCAATTCGATGTCCGCTAATGTTAAGCACATCATCTACTCTTCCGGTAATGCGGTAATTACCTTCTTCATCGCGCAAGCAACCATCACCGGTAAAATATAAATTTTTATAGGTAGAGAAATAAGTTTGTCTGCAACGCTCATGATCATTATAAGTTGTGCGTATGATGCCCGGCCAAGGAAATTTAATGCATAGGTTTCCACTCACGTCATTGCCTTCCATTTCCTTTCCGTTTTCATCAACCAAACAAGGTTGTACACCCGGTAATGGTAAGGTTGCAAAAGATGGTTTCTCAGGCGTTACACCGGCTAAGTTAGAAATAAGCGTTGCACCTGTTTCAGTCTGCCACCAAGTATCAACCACAGGGCATTTTTCTTTGCCTATGTTTTTATGATACCAGTGCCAGGCCTCTTCATTAATAGGCTCTCCAACCGAACCTAATACTTGTAATGAACTTAAATCTTTATTGTTTATAACATCTAAACCAAAGCTCATTAGGCTACGAATAGCGGTGGGAGCAGTGTACAGTATATTAACTTTAAATTTATCTACCACATCCCAAAAACGCCCTGCATCGGGATAGGTCGGTATTCCCTCAAACATAAGGCTTGTAGCACCAGCACTAAGTGGGCCATATACAATATAGGTGTGTCCGGTTATCCAGCCAATATCGGCGGTACAAAAATGAACTTGTCCGGGTTTGTACTGAAACACATTTACAAACGTATAATTAGCCCATATCATATATCCTGCACAAGTATGTACTACGCCTTTGGGTTTACCTGTAGAGCCAGATGTATAAAGAATAAACAAAACATCTTCTGCGTCCATTTCAACCGCAGGGCATGCAGGATTACCTTGTGTTTCTACTTTTTTAATTTCATCTTCCCACCAAACATCTCTTCCTTTAATCATGCTAACGGCGCTGCGAGTGCGTGTGCAAACTATAACGCGTTTTACAAACGGACAACCAACTAAAGCATCATCTATCACATTTTTTAAAGGAATATCTTTTGCACCTCTAAAAGCACCATCGCAAGTAACAATAAACTCGGCATGGGCATCTTGTAACCTGTCTGCAATAGCTTGTGCAGAAAAGCCGCCAAATATAACAGAGTGTATAGCTCCAATACGCGCGCAGGCAAGGGTAGCAATGGCAAGCTCGGGTATCATGCCCATATAAATACAAACACGGTCGCCTTTTTTTACGCCATTGTTTTTTAAAACATGGGCAAACTGACAAACTTTAAAATGCAACTCTTTGTAAGTAAATACACGGTGATGTTCTTCAAGGTCGTTAGATTCCCAAATAAGAGCTGGCGTGTTG
>CAIXZI010000652.1 GCA_903923915.1 uncultured Bacteroidota bacterium | reverse complement strand
TTGGCGCTTTGGGTGGCTGAGTATATTTACTCATTTACTAAGCAATAACTGCCTTTTCTTCTCTTTTAGAGAATAAATACAAGCCGCCAAAAGTAATGATGCCATTTAACAATATTATTTCAGTGCCAGATTGGTAGCCCTCAATTAATACTGGTAATAACAGGTTTAATCCGTAGGTTAATAGGGGAGAAGCTAAACAAATTGCAGGAATAATTTTATCTGTAACATTACGTTTTAATAATATCCCAAAAGAAAACAAACCAAGTAGCGGACCATACGTATAACCCGCAATAATTAATATAGTATCTATAATGGCTTTACTATTTATGGCATTAAATACTAAAATGCAAGCCCATAATAAAACAGCAAAACCAATGTGTATAGCGTGACGATAAAATGTTTTTTTCTTTTCAGGTAGAAGTGTTTTTTTATCTAATTCAAACATATCTATATACATAGAGGTGGTAAGGGTTGTAAGTACAGAATCTGCGCTGGAGAAGGTAGCTGCCGTTAATCCAATAATAAAAACGAGACCCGCAAAAGCACCTAAATAATTTAGTGCAAGATTAGGAAACACTCGGTCGGTTAAAATTTTGCCAGCTTCGTTCATTGGTAACGGAATGCCTTTTTCTTGCTGATAGATGAACAATAAAGCGCCCAATGCTAAAAAGAAAAAATTAACAATGACCAGTACAATACTAAACCAGTAAATATTTTTTTGAGCATCTTTTAAATTGCTCATACTCAGGTTTTTTTGCATCATGTTTTGGTCTAAACCTGTCATGGTTACAGCAATAAAAACACCACCTAAAAATTGCTTAAAAAAGAAAGTTGATTTGTGCCAATCGAAAAAGAAAACCTGTGAGTGATTAGAATGAACCAGCTTAGAAACCGCAGTAGTAAAGCTCCAGTCGGTACTTGAAATAATAGCTGCAATAGAAAGCACCACACCTAAAATTAAAAAGAAAGACTGAAAAGTATCTGTCCATACCAGCGTTTTAATGCCGCCCTTGTAGGTGTATAAAAGCATCAAAGCAATAATAACCGAAACGCTTACCGCAAAAGGAATATGAATACTTTCAAACCTATCAAAAACAAAAAACTGTATAACACCTGCTGCTAAATATAATCGTCCGGCAGCGCCAAGTGTGCGCGATAAAATAAAAAAGAAAGCCCCTGTCTTCTGTGTGCTTCGTCCAAAGCGGGTTTCCAGGTATGTGTAAATAGAAAGCAAATTCATTTTATAATAAAGTGGTAGCAACACTTTTGCAATAATTACATAGCCAACCAAATAGCCCAATACCAATTGCAGGTATGAAAACTGCGTGTTAATTACATTGCCCGGCACAGAAATATAAGTTACGCCACTAAGCGAATCGCCAAGCATACCAAAAGCTACAGCATACCAAGGTGATGCTTTGTTACCAATAAAATACGTATTAGCATCACTCTTTCTGCCGGTTATGTAGGCAATAAGCAATAAGCCGCCAAAATATAAGGCTATGCAAAGTAGTATAAAGGCTGCCGACATAGCCACGAAGATGCTCTTTTAACAGTCAGGTATTTTGTGGGGAGTTAATTTTTCTCCACATAAAATTGTTTAATAAATAGGGCAAAAAAGAGTTTAAAAATTGTGTATTTTTGGGTAGTGGAATTACCCTCAAAACTTTTAGATAGCGCTGTAAACGAGTTCTCTCGCTTGCCCGGTGTTGGCCGTAAAACAGCCTTGCGCTATGTATTGCACCTATTACGCAACGAAAAAGATTCTTCGCATAATTTGGCGCAATCGATTTTAAACATGCGCACACAAATTAAATTTTGCAATAATTGTTATAACGTTTCTGATACCGAAGTTTGCAGCATTTGCACAAACAGCATGCGCGATAAAAAAATTATTTGCGTAGTGCAAGATGTACGCGATGTGATGGCCATTGAAAACACAGGCATGTATCGAGGCGTGTATCATGTATTGGGGGGTTTAATTTCTCCTATGGATGGCGTTGGTCCTGCCGATTTATTTATTGATGCACTCCTAAAACGCATTACAGAAAACGAAACGAACGAAGTTATTTTTGCATTAAGCGGCACTACCGAAGGCGATACAACAGCTTTTTATTTGTCACGCAAACTGCAAACACTTAATGTGTCAATCTCAACATTAGCGCGTGGTGTGCCTGTTGGCGATGAGCTTGAATATACGGACGAAGTTACCTTAGGCCGTTCTTTGCAAAACCGAATTCCTTATCATAAATTATAATGTTGAGCGTTCCGGCGATTTAGCTCATTGTTTTAGTTTTTATTTTGGTTTCGCTGAATGCTTCGTGAAGAACTTCGCATTTCAGCCGTCGAGCTTTTCACGCTGCACGGCAGTTTGCTACAAATGCTTTTTCAGCATTCTGCGAAGCAATTCAAAATAAAAACGATTAGCAAATCCCTAACGCAAATTAACTTAAAGATTAATCAATGCGTTTTAACGGGAAATCTCTGGTAGGTGTAAGTAC
>CAIXZI010000651.1 GCA_903923915.1 uncultured Bacteroidota bacterium | reverse complement strand
CTATGGGCACGCCGCCCTCGAAAATGTATATACAAATGGTAAGCATTTACACGCAAATTCTATTAAAATTATTTTTACCGAAGTGCCTCAAAGCGAGCAACCCGCTTGCCGTGTAGTGTTTTCTGTACCTAAGCGCAGTTTTAAAAAAGCGGTAGATAGAAACCTCATAAAACGCAGAATGCGCGAAGTATATCGTCATCATAAACATATACTGTATCAACATTTAGAGGCAAAACAAAAACACCTTCATATTTACCTTATCTACACTCCAAAGCAAATTATTTCTTTTGATGAATTAAAAGATAATATTGTACAAGCCTTGCAACTATTAGCAACTAAGGTAAATTAGTTTCACCTTAAAGTATGTCATTTCAATACAGAAGAAATTTTGGGCGTTCCGCTGATTACAGCGGCGGGCTTTACGTTACAAGTTTTGTTGGTTACAACAAAAGCTTTTTACTGCAATCCCTAACGCAAATACAATACCCTTGTTTTAACAACAAAGTAATTTGGCTTTGTAAGTAAAAACACCCTAAATTTTACCTAACTCAAATTAAAAGTAGCGTATCTTTGCAAATACAAAGAAATAAAATTTTATAACCATGGACGCACCCGAAATTCCCTATATGATTTATGCAGAATCTACCCCTAACCCATCTTCTATGAAATTTGTGGCTAATAAAATGTTGCTGGTATCTGGCGCTACGGCTCAATACAACAATATTACCGAAACCAAACAAGCTCCGTTGGCACAAAAATTATTTGAATTTCCTTTTGTTAAACAGGTTTTTATTTCAAGCAACTACATTACCATTACTAAACACGATTTTATAGCTTGGGATGAAATTTTATTAGAGACACGCACTTTTATAAGCGAATATCTAAACAAAAAAAATCCGGTAATACTTGCTTTACCCGCACAAGAAGTTGCGGTTGACAATTCTTTTAAAGAAACTAAAAACGTTTTTACCGAACACGCTGCACCTAAAAATGAAGTAGAAGCAAAAATTATTGAAGCACTGGAAACTTATATTCGTCCGGCAGTAGAGCAAGATGGCGGCATGATTGCATTTACAGGTTTACACAACGGCGTGGTTAGTGTGCAAATGAAAGGTTCTTGCCAAGGTTGCCCAAGCAGCACTATGACGCTTAAAGCAGGTATTGAAGGCTTGTTAAAACGCCTAATGCCTGAAGATGTTAGAGAGGTAGTGAGTGTTTAATACCTAAATTTCTTCAGAAAATAATGTTTTATGTAAAAGAGCATGGGTCATCCTGATTTTGTCGAATGATATGGGTAGGCTGAGCACATGTTTCGACAGGCTCAACATGACCACCGCTTGTTAACCCTTACTTAATTTTAAGTGAAACCATCCGTGTGGAGTTCCTTCTAAATTAAACGTTTCAATAAATTTTAATCCAACTTTTTCCAATACTTTTTTTGATGCAATATTATTCATATCAGCAATTGCGTAAATATCTTTTAGGTTTAGTTGATTGATTCCATAATCTACAGAAGCTTTTGCGGCTTCGGTAGCAAAGCCTTTTCCCCAATAGTTTTTATTTAAACGATACCCTAAATCATAATAATTATTATGATTATTAGTGAGTTCTTTCACTAATTTTAATCCCGCCCAGCCAATAAAAGTATGGGTGGTTTTTTCAATCATTGCCCAACGCCCAATGCCGTTTTCAACATATTGATTTCTTATAAATTGTATCGCGTCTTTAATTTGTTCAATGCTTTTTACTGGGTTATTTCCTAAGTAAGTATGTACGTCTGGATTAGAATCAACAGCAAACAAACCTTCAGCGTCATCGGCAACAAGTTCTCGTAGAATTAATCGGTCCGTTTCGGCAAATATTTTCATTTATTGCAACACGCCAATTTTCTTTCCAACCTCGCTAAAAAAATCTTTTACAGCGGCGGCAGTGGCATCATCTCCCGTTGCTTTTTGAAACGTATCGGTTAGCGTTAAAATGTTTTGGATGTAAAACTTTTTCATTTCATCAACCATCATATCTTTTGTCCATAAATCAATACGCATGGTGTTGTTTTCTTTCTCATCCCAAAGGGCAACCATCATGCTTTTGCATTTAGTTGGTTGGTTGGTTTCTGCCGATTGCCACTCTATATTAACAGGAAGATTATTTTCATCTAAACTTATGGTAAAGGTTAATTCGCTTTGTTTCATATTATGGTTTGTATTTTGATTTTGATAAAATAATTTGTGCATCCATATTCATTAATTGCTCTACAGATACGTTGGGGTTTTTATTCATATACGAACGAACTACCTGCCAGCCAACGTATGCAGCAATGCGTGGCGGGCATTCTTTACTTATTTCGGAAGTAAAAGGACCGTCTGAAATAAATGGTGCAACTTCTTTTAAATCGTTAGTGTATAAACGGTTTTTTTCAGTAAAGTAAGCCCACATATTTTTTTTGAATGTTTTACAATATTGCATTTGTATCGATGAGTATTGAATTTTAATAGAATCTTCTACATCGGGCAAAGCAGCATCTAAAGCATAATATAGCTTACCATAAAACATCATGTGATTAAGTAAATTATTCAATTGCTCATTTTTATCATAAGAGTGTATAAGCCACCCCCTTATTGCATCACTAACTACATAATCTGTATTCATGCAGCGTGTTTTATATTTTGGTAGTTGCAGCATTTGATAAAATTTGTTTTGCTGCCCCATATACATCTCCAATCCTATACCCAAGGTGCTATCTAAGGTAGTAATGTTGTAGTTAAAACCTGAAATAAAACTTACATATTGTTGCGGTAAGGTAATTTGCGGAAGGTGGTATTTTAAATGTTTAAGGG
>CAIXZI010000650.1 GCA_903923915.1 uncultured Bacteroidota bacterium | reverse complement strand
CCATTGTCTTCTGTTGCAATCCAAATTAAACCGGCGTTATCTTCGGCAACTGAGTTGATATAATTTTCCGGGATGTTTTTTAAAACAGTGAGTTCATCATTTTTCATGTAATAAGGAACGCTGCCATGTGAAGAAAGCCATAAACGTTTTTTGTTATCTAAATAAATTTGCTGAATGTTGTTGTGCATTAACCCTTCAAGCGTTGTCATTAATTTAACCGTATTTTTCTTTGCGTTGTAAAAATAGAGTCCGTCTGTAGTGCCAATAGAAATGTTGCCAGCTTGTGTTTTAGAAATAGTGTTTATAGTAAGTGATTTTAAATTATTTTTCTTAGAAAAATTCTCAAATTTATTGGTTAAGGGATTAAAAATAAACACGCCATTTTCTGCCGTACCTATCCAAATATTGCCCACACTATCTTGCATCAAAGCATTTACCTGATCGTTTACAAAACCATTGCTTGCATTGTATTGAATGTTTTTATCCTGATGTTTTAAATTTAAAACAAATAAACCTTTGTCGTTACCTGTATAAACATTTCCGGTTTTACTATCGGTTAAAATAGATTTTACATTTGTTTGCGGAACAAAATAGCTGAACTTGTTGATGGGCATTTCTATTAATCCTCCACCACTAGTACCAAACCACATATTGTCTTCAAAATCCTGAAAGATAGATTGCACATATTCGTTGCTCAACCCGTTTTGTTTATTGATATATAAAACATTGCTAATATTTAAACGATCAAATGAAATTTTTCGTAAGCCTTCGCCCAGCAATCCAACCCATAAATTCCTGAAGTGATCTACATACATAGTAGAAATATTCATAGAGGCAGAACCGAAGTCTTCAACAATTTGAGAATAGATGTAATAGCAGCTTCCGGCTTTTAATATTTTAAAAACGCCTTCGCCGGGTACCGCTACCCAAAAAGAATTTCTAAGCGAATCGCAAGGAATAATACATTTTATTTTTTTGCCTTCAAAGCCACTTACAATACATACAGGAGCCATTTCCTTTTGTCCTTCGGTTTTAAAGAGAAAAAGTCCTTCATCTGTTCCGGCTAATAACTGATTATCTAAATCAAAATAAATAGAATTAAAGTTTTCGTTTTCAGTAGATTTTAGCTGGGTAAATTTTAAAGCACTATCAATTTTATATAATCCTTTTTGTTGAGCGGCTACCCAAATGTTTTTAGATTTATCTTCGGTAAAGGCATTTATTTTTGTTTCTAATTTTTCGGAGCCTTTTATTTTGTAAAAATTATTCCCGCTTAAGTATGAAATTCCGTTTTGAAAATGACCAATCCAGGTTATGTTTCTCGAGTCGGTAAAATGTGTATTAATGAAATTTTCGGCAAGATTATCTTTAATGGTAAATGTTTTAAATTCATTTCCATCAAACTTGCAAAAACCATCTCCTGTAGAAAGATATAAGAATCCTTTACTTGATTGAGAAACACAATACACATACGATTGTGCTAATCCATCCTCATCTGTATAATTTTTAAAATTAAAAGTTTGGGCACGCAATAAATTGCATATCAAAAAAATAAAAACTAAAAATGGAATTTTCTTTTTAAGCATG
The DNA here is from genome assembly GCA_903923915.1 of uncultured Bacteroidota bacterium. GTDB lineage: Bacteria > Bacteroidota > Bacteroidia > B-17B0 > Aurantibacillaceae > PALSA-968. Next base: position 2,217 of record CAIXZI010000650.1, on the reverse strand, counting down.
TTTATTAATTATCAGCTTTTATCCCAATTTTAAATTTAAATTTAGGTACACCGCCAATAGGGCTTGCGTAAAACGGCATCAACTCGCCGTATTGATTGGTTATGTAAACTACCACATTGTTATTTTTAGAATCTTGTTGTTTCACAAACTGAATATCTAACGAAGTATTTTTTTCTTCGGAAACTATTTTATGTGTATTCTCTAACCAAACAGCATTGCCCGATGATTTAGTTATTTCTCCTTTTTTGGCTACAGATACTACGCGCAAAATACCATCATCATCAAAATCAAACACACTAATTTTTACAGCCGTTATCCCATCTGCTACAAACGGATATAAGTGAGAAATAGAACCCTTGTTGTCTGCTAATCTAAAAGAGTATTCGTAGGTATATGCATTACCCCCTTCAATAGGTTTGTTTTCGTTAGGTAGTGATGATAAAAACATTTTATATAAATTTCCATCATCGCCATCCATGCCTTCAATAACTAATTTAAAAACATAACCATCTGGTTGCAATTCTCCTTCTACCGGATTAAACGGACCAAATGTGTACCATTTATCATCGTCGGTAGCATCGTTGCCAAATGTTTTTGAACTTAATTGAATGCCACTTTTATAATTACCTGTTGGTGTTTGTTTTTTTGCATCAGGGTTTGAGGCCGCTCCTTTTCCCCCATAAACAGAAAATTTTGTTTTACTGTTAAAGTTATCATGTACTTCATCATGTTTGCCGCTAATATCCGGATCAAATACACGAATATAAATAGGGTTTTTTTCGGTTTTTGGAACTACAAAAAAATATATCTGCACAAAATCATCATCTCCCCAATCTTTTTGTGAGTTTTTACTAAACGTACACAAGAAAGGAATTTTCTCATCGGCCGACGGAAAGGGTTGTGCTTTTAAGTTGCCGAAGCACAATTCAAAAGCTACAATGACAAACGCAATTATTTTTTTCATTTAGAAGTTTTTACTAATAAGATTTCAGCTCTACGATTTGAAAGTAATACATTTTTTCCATCTTCGTATTCTTCGGGCATATTTTTACCTAAAGCATTTATGTCTAAACGACTTGGCTTTACACCTCTTGATATAAAGTAAGATTGTATGGCAGCCCCTCTTTTATTAGATAACTCAAAATTTGCATCTTTTTCTTTTGCCGCATCACTGGCTGTTAAAATAATTAATTCTAAGTGTTTGTTTTTTCTAAGCACTTCTGCTAATGAATCTAAATATTTATACTCTGCTTTATTTATTACGGCATTATTTACATCAAAGAAAATATTTTTTTTATATAAAGCGTTTATTCCAAAAGCATTGGAAATAGTACCTTTCATAGATTTTTGTTGATTAGGCATCAGGCTATCGCCTTTAAAACTCACAACCGAAGCATCGTTAAAACCTTTTTCTTTTGCCTTTCTATATTCTGGAATGGCATCAGCTACTTTTTGTGCATAGCCCGAAGTGTACGTGTAACCATCTTTTTCTTTATACTGTTTTACGTTATTTAAATCATTAAAAACTTTTGCATCAACAGGAATGTCTGTTTTAGATGAACCTAAATGTACTCTGTAGTTAACACTATCTTTTTTTGTGCTGCCGGCTATTTTAGAGTTTAGTTTTATACGAGGATCTGGCTTGTGTCTTACAATCCATAAACTATCTCTAACTAAAACATTTTTTTGTATGCAAATTTTTTCCAACTCGCCTGTTGAATCATTTTTAGCTATGGCGCCAAGTTTTATAACGTATTCGCCATCTTTTTGATAAGTGTGTTGTACAGATTTAGTTGCGTTAAATTTTCCGTCACCAAAAAAATAAAAAATCTCTTTAATACTATGTTTTGGTATAAAAACATTAGCCGTACTTATAGTAAAAGGTTTTCCGGTTGCAATGGTATCAGCACAAGCAATGTAAAACTGTTTGGGCTCTTCTACTTCAAAATCATAACTCAACTCGTTGTAAAATAAATTACCTGAAGCTTTTTCAATAACGTTTAACTGAATGGAATAGTTGCCTGGTTTTGCAAAACAATGTTTTACTTCTATACCGCGTTTTTTTATTCCATCACCAAAGTCCCATTCGTATGTCATCCCCAAGGTATCTGCACTCATTTGTGTAGCTTCTTCAAAAAAAGTAAAACAGTAAGTGCGCCTTTTTTGTGCGGTGCATTTTTTAAAATCATTTATCTTCATTATTTGATTCTCTTTGAT
>CAIXZI010000649.1 GCA_903923915.1 uncultured Bacteroidota bacterium | reverse complement strand
TTTATAGGTACAAATGGAAGTTCACCTTATGGTTCTCTTATTTATGACGGCACTTTTTTGTATGGAATGACATATCAGGGAGGTTTAGCAAACCAAGGAACTATGTTTAAAGTAAAACCTGATGGAAGTGGGTATTATGATATGTTGGATTTTTCGGGCGCAAAAGGAGGATACCCATATGGGTCTCTTGTTTCTGATGGAACTTTTCTTTATGGAATGACATCTGGAGGAGGAACAGTATTTAAATATAATACTTCTTGCAATCCGGTTACTTTCTCTCAAACCCTTACTATATGCCCGGGGCAAAACATAAGTGTTGGAAGCCACACTTATACTTCTAGCGGCACTTATACAGATTTATTTCCAAACGGAACATCAACGGGTTGCGATAGCACCGTAACTACTAATCTAACTGTACTATCGTCAAATATATTTACGTGGTCTCCTGTTATTTGTCAGGGACAAAACTTGGCTATTGGAGTTCATACATATACCGCTAATGGCATATATACAGATACCCTAACTTCGTTTCATGGTTGTGATAGCACAGTTATAACTCACTTAACTGTTTTGTTGTCTTCCTCCACAACCTCAAATACAATTGTAACATGCTCAAGTCAGAGCCAACCAATACATGTAGGTACTGACATATACACAACAAGCGGAACATATACGTATTCATACAACGGAGGAGGGTGCGACAGCACCATAATAACTAACTTAACGATTAATCCAAGTCCAACGGTATCTATTAGTGGGCTTTCTGCTATTTGCATTGGTGATAATACTAATACAACACTTACGGCGGTAGGAAACGGATCTTTGCTTTGGAGTAATGGAAGCACAGCAGATTCAATTGTTGTATCTCCTACAACTCCTACAACTTATTCTGTAAGCGCTACGCTTGGCTCTTGTAAAGATTCAGCAACAACAACAGTAGCGGTAAATCAACCACCAACAGGCGGGTTTTTTTCTGGACTGAGTTCGTGCTGTAATCATGCAAGCTTTATTGATACAAGCCAAACTTTTATGGGTGATTCTATTGTTGCTTGGAATTGGACTTTCGCGCTGGGATACCCTTCAACATCTAATGCACAATACGCAAGTGTTTATTTGAACCAGGGTTATGATACGGTTTGCTTAATCGTTACCTCCTTACATGGATGTAAAGACACTGTTTGCAAAGTAGTGTTTGAACCATTCGCGTCCGTAGAAAAGTTTAATAATTCATCGGCAATTTCAGTTTATCCAAATCCTACAAGTAGTAATTTACAAATACGTATTGTTGGCGCTAATAAAGCTTTAACAGAAGTGTTTGTAAATGATTTATTAGGCAAAGAAACAATTAAATGCACAGACATTAAAACCCAAAATGGTATAATGCAATTAGATGTAAGTGGTTTGCCTGTAGGTGTTTATTTTATTAAAACCAATTTAGGCACTCAAAAATTTATTAAGCAATAGCTAAAAATTAAAATCTAATATTCTTTAAATTTTCAAACCTTCTCAAATCTAAAAATCTCATATCTTTTTTTGTTAATTAATTCCCTTTTTTGTTCAAAACCAAATGGCTGAAAAGCCGTGCAAATGCTATATTTTTATCTCTTCAGTAAACGCGCGTAAACATGGGAATGCAGGTTAATGCAAAAGAAATTCTGTCGCTATTATACCACAACCGGGATGTGGTTGATTTTTTATTTGGTAACCGCGATTCGGTAACAGTAAATGAGCTGCTTGGCAGAGAAGATATAACATCAGAGCAATATCAAAAACTGGTTGCACACGATGTGTTGTATGAACACCAACAAGTGGTTGGCTTAAACGATGCCGTGATAGCCATGTTTGAAGACTTTATGGAAATTGGCGAAGTTACACCAAGCTTCATTAACGATTACATCAACGAGCTTAAACGCAACATACGCTACTACCAGGAAGGCAACGAGTATCGCTTTTTGCGTAGCATAAAAAAGTATTTAAAACGTATTGGTGGCGCTATCAGTAAAGAAATTATCAAGCTTCAAAAAAATGTAGATGATACCTACAAGAACGAAGGCAACTACCGCATTAAATTACAAAAGCTGGAAGATTACCGCTTAAAGCGTGATACCATTATTGAGTTCATCAATCGTGCCGATGAGGTAATTGATGAAACCCGCAAACTGTTTGAACTTACTAATGATTTAGAATTATACGGCATTGTTTCTTCATTAAGAAATATCTTAATTGAAAACTTAGATTACCTGATTGAGATACAAACGGATATTACCGATTACATCAACAAAATACAGTTTCAGTTAGATGTTTACAAAAAAGTACAGCGCATAAAAGAGGTTAAAGACCACGGACAACTGCATTACAAAACTAATTTTAAAGAAGTTGTTTTAGCGCTGAATCCCCTTGGATTTAATGGTGTTAAAGCACCTCGCACAAAAATATCTGTCGAGTTTTTATATACCGATGATGGCCACATGTTATGTGGTCGCGTTGCAGAGAAATATAAAATTACCCGATTAATGGCTCGTCGTTTGGCAGATAAGCTTCCTTCAAACTTTAAAGACGCACGCGTTGAGGCCTTTGTAAAATTAGATACACAAACACTTTTAGAGAAATTTTTAAAACAAAGCAAAAACCTGTTCGAGTTTTTAATGGATTTTAAATTCCCGAAAGCATTGGGCAATGTAACCTTTGAAGAGCGCGTTACTTTGTTTGTAGAAATTTCTATGGAGTTTGACAAACAACTCGATTTTAAATTTACATTAAACTGGTACGATTTTGAAGATGCCAAACAGCAAAAACGCAAAATTGGTTACACATTAATTCTTCCGAAAAAAGTAAAAGAAAAAAAAGCAGCATAGTTTTTAAATTATAAATTTTGAATTAAAAATTAAAAAGTAATGGACATTAAACTACCAAAACAAACCCACGATATTTTCGCCATCATGGCGCGCGGGCACTTCATTTCAAGCAATGGCACCAAAGACGGCATGAACCGTTTGTATGATATTATTAATGAACCGGAGAATTTTGAGAACCTTCAAAATTATTTCAACGTGATAAAATACCGTATTGAGCGTGGAAATAATTTTTTCTATTTTTCTAAAATTGATGAAATAAACAGCATCGTAGAAAAAAAATTAGAAACCTTTGAAAAGTATATCGATATCATTGATCTGTTCGCGTCAATGGATAATAAGATCACCATCGGCACACGTTTTCGTACAGGTGCTTTGGCCGAAGAGTGTAACGCAAACGTTCGCTTAAAACAAAAGCTGCAAAAAATTCCTTTGTATCGTTCGGAAACATTGCACAACAAAGTGCGTGAGATTTGCGATTTAATGAGCCGCGATTCTTTTTTAGAGCGTGAAGATGAAGCAACAGAATCTTACAAAGTGCTTGATTCTTATACGTATTTGCTTGATGTAATAAACGCCATTGCTATTTACGAAGAGGGCAGCGCAACAGAAGGTTCTGCGGGAATTATATACAATTAATAATTTCTAATTAAAAAATTAAAAAGGCTTTTAAATTTTGACTTATAACTTTTAAATTAAAACATGACCAATTACAGAATATTAAATAGAATTGTTGAGATAAATATTGCGAGTGTAAAATACACCGATATTGAGTTGAGTGGTAACACCTGTTTTGTTGGAACAAACAACTTTGGTAAAACAAGTTTGCAGCGTGCTATCTTATTTTTCTATAGCGCAAACAGTCGTGGTTTAGGTATCTCAGCCTCTCAAAAACCATTTGAGGAGCACTATTTTCGTTACGAGAACTCATACATTGTGTATGAGGTTGCTACCGAAGAGCGTAACTTTTTTGTTATAGCATATCGTCATAATAAAGTTTGTTTCCGTTTTGTGGATGCGGCTTACAATTCAGAATTCTTTTTTAATGAGAACGATGAGGCCCTTAAAATACAAGAGGTTCTGCGCAATTTAGATAAAGCGGGGATTTATTACAGTAATCAAATTGATACGTTTGAGCGTTACAGAAATATTTTATACGGAACAGAAACAGATAAAAACCTGAACAACTTTTTCATTCTGAAAGGAAATGAAAAATATCAAAACATTCCGAAATCAATTACTAATGTGTTTTTAAGTTCTAAATCTTCTATCGATTCTCGTTTCATAAAAGATTTTATTGCGAATGCGATTACGACCGAAACTTCGGGCATTAAGTTAGAACAAGTGGAGCGTCAGTTACGTCAGTTCAATGAAAAATATACGGACATTGAAACGTATCTTAAAAAAGAATCGCAGCAGCTGATTGAAATGATCGAAAAGAAATTCGATCAGGTAAAGATGATTAAATCTGCGCAGATAGAAATGTCTGAAAAGCTTGGTAATAGCCTTCGTTACGCCGAAACGCAAAACGAGAACATGCTTAATTCGGTTAAACAAAAAGAAGAAGAATTACGTCAGCATACTTCTGATCATGATCTACAAAAAGCAAACATTGAAGATCAGCAAAATAATATCAGAGAAGAAATTGGTTACTACGACAGAACCATTCGCGACACAAATAAAAAATTAAAAGAATATCAAACGCAAAACATTGATGCTGCCGTTGAGAAATTTAACGAGCGCGAACAATTGCAAGTTGAATTAAACATTGCACGTAAAGAATACGAATCGTTGACGAGTAACGTGCAAAGTTTAGAGTTGAAATTTACTTCTTTGTTTGAGCAAGTTCAGAACGAAAAGAACGCTTACTTAAATACCATCAATTCAAAAATCGCACAATTATCCAATGATTATAACGAGCGTCAGTTATTAAGTAAGAACGATTTTAATCGTAAAGAAAACGATTTGAAAGACCGCAGAGATAAAATGCTGGCTGAAATAAATTCGGAAGTAACATCAAAACAAATTGAGTTTAACGAATTAAAATCGGAAGAGAAAGTTATACGCAGTACACGTTTCCACGAAGAAGAAATAAAAGACCTGGAAGCAGAGTTAAACGAGTTGCGCGCTATCACTTACAAAAATCGTTCAGAGCGTGCTATCAAAAACAACTTGGTTCAAAGCCTGCAAAAAGAGTGGGAAAACAGCGAGTTGAAATTGAAATCGGTTTTAAATGCTGAGATTGATAAAGGCAATATGTACATCGCAAAAAAGAAAGATGACATAAAAGCCATTGAAGAAAAATTAAATATTCAGGCAGATGCTTTTTATGGTTATTTAGAAAAAAACTACAAGAACTGGCACGAAACAATTGGTAAAGTTTGTAATGAAGATATTTTATTTAGAGCTGATTTAAAGCCTGAAATGAAAGAGAAACTTACTGATACACTTTATGGTATTAGTTTAGAGTTGGGCACGGTTCCTGCGGTTTCAAAATCTATTGAAGAATACCAAGCCGGTAAAAATTTATTGCTGGCAGAAATTCGTGAGGCAGAAGAAAAATTAAATTTATTTCAGACAACCAACAACGAAGAAAAAGCGGTTTCATCTGACAGATTTGGAAAACAAATTGGTGAGTTGAAAGAAGAAGTAAAAGTTTTAACCTATAGTTTAGAGCTTTCTGAAAAACGCGAGAAAAAACTAATCACCGAATTAGAAGACTGGAAAAGTCGCGCCGGTAGCGAGATCGAGCAATCGTTAACCAGCAATCGTCAGAAACAAAATTTGTTAGAAGAAGAACTTTCTATTTTAAGCAAGCGTAAAAATATGCAGCTCGGAGAATTTAACGAGCAGTTTGATAATCAGAAAAAACATTTTGAAGATAGAATTGCTGAGTTAAAAGTTAGACAAGAAGATGAAATTTCTTCTTTGGAAGAAGAGCGTGCTAAAACCGTAAAAGCGCTTGAAGAAAAAGAAGCATCGTTAAACAACGAGAAAGAGGGCAACTATAAAGACAAAGGTGTTGACAGCAAGCATATAAAAGATATTGATAAAAAAATAAAAGGCCTGCAGGAAGACATCAAACAAATTGATCGTTACGCACAATTGGTAAACGATTATTTAAAAGATAAACGCGAGTTGTTTGATAAGCTTCCAGACTTTACACAAAAGAAAGAAGAGCTTGTAAAACAAATGAATTCGCTTACTGCAGATTTGGAAGAATCTAATCGCAAGTATAATTTAAAGCGCATGGATATCAACAAAGAGAAACGTGCTTTTGAAGAAGAGTTGATTGAGTTTAACAATGGTATTTCTTATTTCTCTAAAAACTTTAGAGAAACGCCGGTGTATAATAAATATGCCGAAATTATTGAGCGCGCAGAGCCTAAGAAAACAAATTATAGTGTGATGGATTTGTGTACGCAGTTACTTAAAAACGATTCGCATTTTAATGAAGAGTACGGTGCGTTTCAGCGTTATGTAAATGAGTTTAGCGGCAAGTTCCGTTTAGAAAATCACTTTGGGTTTATAATTCGTAATGATGCTACACAAGCCGAGTACGAACGCTTTGCATCATACTTAACAAACTTTGTACATGAAAATAAAATTGAATTATCTGTCGCAGAAACCGCTACTCAAATTAGTTTGGTAACAGATTCAATTGCGACTAAAGTAAAAGAGTTGAGCAATCAGCAACATAAAATTCAGCACATCATTTCATTGATTGCAGAAGATTTTAAGAAAGCAGAATTTGAAGAGAGCAAGCTAATTGAATTCATTAAAATTAAATTAGAAGAGAGTGATAACAAGGTTTATAAACTGCTTAAAAAAATAGAAGAATTTAAAGATGAACATGGACATTTTTACGGAGAAGGCTTATTTAATACTGATTTCGCCACAGGCAAAAACCGCGACATCAATCAGCGTGCCGTTAAATTGCTTGAAAGTTTGCGCCACGCCATTAAAGAACAAGAGCAAGAAGAAATTCGCTTACAAGATCTGTTTGAGTTAAAGTTCAATATTAAAGAAGGTGTAAACGAAACCGGCTGGACACATAAGATTGATAGCATTGGTTCTACCGGAACAGATATTTTAGTGAAAGCAATTATTTACATCACGCTGTTACACGTGTTTATAAAAGAATCTTCTCACCTCAGCAGCAAAGACTTTAAAGTACATTGTATCATTGATGAGGTAGGACAAATTTCTGCGCATTACTTAAAAGAGCTTTTAAAATTTGCGAAGAACAGAAACATTATGATGATCAACGGTCTTCCAAATAAGAGTGGTTTGGAAAGTCATTACCGTTACACCTATCAGTTCCGCCGTGAAGAAGATAACTCCGTGCGTATCTTCCCAAGTATTGTAACAGAGGTAGAAGCTTAGTATTTATAGGGCGTTCAGCCGCATCAGCATTTCACAAATATTTGGAATCTTTTGCGGCTGCGGGCTTTACACTTCAATCTTTTTATGATTACATAAAAAGGATTT
>CAIXZI010000648.1 GCA_903923915.1 uncultured Bacteroidota bacterium | reverse complement strand
ATAATAATTATAAAACCTATATACATGAAGGAGCCTTGGAATTAAAAATTAACTTTCCACGCTTTGAACAAAAAACACATTTAATATTCCATATAATGGGCGGTGTAGGCTTGTGCAATTATAAAACATGGATAAATGCAAGAGATGCTGATGGCAACATGTATGATTTTTCGACGTTGCAAAATGCACAAAGTGTAACATCAGCAGATGTGAAAAAGGTTTTAACAGGAAGTTATGGAACGCTTGCACAAGGCTCTTCTTCAAGTGGCACCTATTGTTTTGTTCCATCGGTGGGTGTAGGTTTTGGTTTTAAACTAAGTAAACATACCGCTTTGGTTTTTGAATATAGAGCATCTTTTCCGGGTACAAATTTATTAGATGGCGTAACACATAATGTTAATAACGAACTTATTAAACAAAATGATTTTTACAATTATGCATCGGCTAACTTATTGTTTACCATTTTTGGAAGGCAAACCAAAAGCACGTATAACAATACTACCAATTACACGAATCCAACAACCCAAACAAACACAAATACGAACACATACATAAATAACTCGCTACCTAATACCAATGTAAATACAGGCACAACGCCTGTTTATACAAACCAGCAACCACAGGCATATCCGCCTTATGTAAGTATTACTTCTCCGGCTAATAATTTTTCAAGTCAAACAAATTATATTAGTGTGCAAGGTAATATTCAAAACATACAATCATCACATCAAATAAGTATTTCACAAAACGGGTATCCAATAAAGTATTTTAGTTATGATACGTATAATGGTAATATTCATTTTCAAACATTTTTGCAGCAAGGCACCAATAATATTATTATAACGGCTAATAGTCAGTTTGGAACGGGTTCGCAAGGAGTAACTATATTTTATAACCCACCTTATGTACCTAATAACGGTACTGTTTCTATGAATGGAGGAAACTACGCTACTAATACCACTATCAATACCGGTGGAAACGCAACTATAAATCCTAATATTGTTGCAGCAAACACCAACACGGTGCAAGTACAAGTGCAAACCCAGCCCGATATACTTGTTCAAACACATACAACAAGTATAGCAACGTCAACGGTTCAAACACAAACAACTTTTACTGCTTCTAATACCATAACCGGAACCAACCACATACCGGTGCAGCTAGAAAGCAAGCCTGTGGTGCAGTTTATAAACCCATTTACATCGCCTATAGATGTTGCAAGTGCTACTTACAATGTTAGTGCAACGGTACAAAATGTAGCATTAGCTAATCAAATTACCGTTAATGTGAACGGCAATAACATTCAGCAATTTAATTTTAATGCACCTACTAAAACGTTAAGTTTTACTACAAATCTTTTAACCGGATATAACAGCATACATGTAAGCGCTACTAATGGCGCAGGTAGCGATGTTAAATCTACGGTTATAGATTACAAACCGGTTGGCAAGCCACCTCGCATAGATATATTTAACCCGGCAACAAGCCCGTTTGTAAGTCAGCAACCAAATATTATTGTTAGTGGATATGTATATAATGTTTTATCAACTTCTGATATTATAGCCACTTTTAATGGTAATGCGTTGGCTTTTAGTTATAACAGCATTACGCATGAAATTGAGATTCCGGTTAACTTATCCAATAATTCAAATCAGCTAGTTATTTCGGCAACCAATGCTTTTGGAAATGATGTTAAGCAAGTAAGTTTAATACTACTTAATCAAAATACGTTGGGCATTAACCCGCATATTGGAGGAGGTATTGTAACACCTACCTTACAAACGCAATCAAATTTTACGGTAAACCCACACACTCAGTTAGGCGGAGACGTAATAACAAATACCACGCAAGCACAATCAACCTTTACTGCAACCCCCCATAACCAAGTTGGAACAAATACACTACCAACCCAACTAACCTATACGGCAAACACGAATACACAAAACGGAGGAAACCAAACGCAACCATCAAACGGAAATAATAATACGGCCGCTTCTAGCCAAGGAATGGGGGCTATACATCATCAACCTGCAATTACACGCACGTCTCCGGCAACAAGCCCCTATACAACCATGAGTGGCGTAATATCTATATCAGCTAATTTAAATTATATAGTTGATATGGCTAATGTTTCGGTATTATATGATGGAAATCCGGTTTCGTTTTCATACAATCCACATGTAAGCGAGCAATTAAATTTTACGTCTCCGTTAAAACCGGGTATGAATACCTTTGTTATAAAAGCAACTAATACGTATGGAACAGTTTCGCAAAACGTAGAAATAAATTATGTACCAACTAATCCTAATGGAAATGTAAATGGCAATCCATCTTTGCATTTTTCGGGAGGACTAAACAACTCAGCTAATACGCCACGTGGTGTAAATCCCAATACAAATACTCAGCCCACTGAAACATTACCAGAGCAGGCAAAACCAACCCAAATACAACAACCTATTAATGGCGGAAGGCCAATGATTAGACCAAGATAATTTTTTTGATAAAAGTGTGTGATCTGTTAAGCATGTCGAAGCATGTGCCGCAGCCTGCCCATATCCTTCTAAAAGCACAGGATGACTTACGTTCTTAATACATAAAATATTATTTTACTAGAAACCAGGTGAAAACAAGAAAGCCTCAATTAATTGAGGCTTTCTTGTTTATGAAAAGATGTTTAATAGTTAATTAATATCCTTATCCAAAACATTAATTTTTACCAATTCAATGCTTTGTTTTTTGCGTTTTAGGATAGTTATTTGATAGCCGTTAATATTTCGCTTCTCATTAACAGCCGGTATTCTGCCAAAAACATAATTTACATAACCCGAAATAGTATCGTAATGTGGGCTTTCAGGCAAAGCTATTGGTAATGATTCATTTAAATCAACCAGCGTGGTTTGTGCTTTTACAATGTATTCGGTATCGTTTATTTTTTCAATATCCGGTTTTTCATCATCGTGTTCATCGCGTATCTCCCCTACTAATTCTTCAATAATATCTTCCATGGTAACAATACCTGCAGTAGCTCCAAACTCATTGGTAACAATGGCAATTTGTGCATGCAGACGCTGAAAATCGCGCAACAAATCGTTTACCTTCATGTTTTCCGGTACAAAATGTGCAGGGCGCATAATTTCTTTAATGCTTTTAAAACGATTGTCAATTACAGCTTTCAGCAAATCTTTACTATGAATGATACCTACTACATTATCAATATCACCCAAATAAACGGGCAAACGAGAGTAGCCTTCTTCAATAATTTTTTTGATAATTTGCTCGTGCCCCATCTCAATATTTATAGCAGAAATGCGGTTTTGAGGCACCATTATTTGTTTTATTAATCTATCATCAAAATCAAAAACGTTTTGTATCAATTCGTTTTCAGATTGTTTTATAGCACCCGATTCTTCACTTTCGGTAAGTATCATTCTAAGCTCCTCTTCACTATGTGCATCGGGTTCGGAAGATTTTTTAATGCCCATTATTCTCAATAATAAAGAAGATAGCTTATTTAAAAACCATACAAACGGATTAAATACCACGTAAAAAATACGCATGGGCACAGCAATAAATAAAGCAATATCTAAAGGGTTTTTAATGGCTATCATTTTTGGAGCCTGTTCGCCAAACACAATGTGGGCAATGGTTATAAGGGTAAAACCAACCGGAATGGCAATTTTGTGTGCCAAAACAACATCTACATCTGTATTAAAAAAATGCATGGTTTTGGTTATAAGTGCAACCATTACATCTTCGCCAATCCAACCAAGCGCTAAGCTGGCAAGTGTAATACCCAATTGCGTTGCCGATAAATAACTATCTAAATGTTCTACCATGTGCAGAGCAATTTTTGCACGTTTACTGCCTTTGTTAGCTTTTAACTCTACTTGCGATGCACGCACCTTAACCATAGAAAACTCGGCTGCTACAAAAAAACCGTTAAGCAGAACCAATAAAATGGTAATTAAAACATCAATTGTCATACAGAAGTTTAGTTTTTAAAACAGAAAGAAAGGGTGTGAAAAGAATTTTTAACTTTTTTTTGTATAATAATACTGACTCGACCGTCCATTTTGATTAATTATGTGCAAACAAAAATAAACAATATTTTTAACATCGATTTATAGATTCTAAAAATGACCTTAACACTCCGTTTAAAAAACTTAGTTAACATAAAAAACCCCAACAGTATTTATATATACTCGGTAGTGGTGGGTGTTTTGTGCGGATTGGTATCTATGGGTTTTTCTTTTATGCTTAACCTTTTAGAAACTTTTTTTCTATCCATACATACCCAAACCGCCGAAAAATCAGAGACTTTCATTCAAAAATTAAGTTTTGCAACGCATAATCCAAGCACCTCTTTAATTATTTTATTATTACCTGCTTTTGGTGGGCTAATGGCCGGTTTAATTATTCATTTTTTCTGTAAAGATGCGTCGGGTACAGGTACTGATGAAATGATTTATGCCTTTCATTACAACGAAGGAAAAATAAATACCCGCATACCGTTTTTTAAAGCCATAGCTACTTTATTTACCCTGCCTACCGGCGGAAGTGGCGGTAAAGAAGGCCCTATTTCCTTAATTGGTGCGGGCATTGGCGTTTGGTTTTCTAATATTTTAAAAACCGGGGCTCGTGCTAGGCGTACTTTATTACTAGCAGGAACTGCGGCAGGCTTGGGTTCTGCCTTTCGTTCTCCCTTAGGAGGCGCATTAACAGCTGCCGAAATGGTTTATAAACATGATATTGAAAGCGATGCTCTGATTCCCTGCTTTATATCTTCAGTTACAGCCTATTTGGTTTATATTGGGTATGCAGGGGCAGAATCGGCCTTTCACATAACAACCCCACAGGCCTTTCATGCCAACGAAATTGTGTTTTATTTACTGTTAGGAGGCTTATGCTTTGGTTTTGGCTACCTACTTATTAAAGGTTTTAAAGATACCCGTACTTTTTTTGATAAAATAAGCGTGCCAAAATGGTTAAAACCCGCTATTGGAGGCTTACTTACAGGGGCTTTGGCTATTTTATTTTTTAGTGTATCGGGCACCGGAACCGATTATTTAACCTATGTAATTGAAGGTCATTTTCCTGATTATTTTCCGGTAGAAGGCGCCATTGCTGTTGTACTTAGCTGTTTAGCCATCGCTTTTCTAAAAATAGTAGCCAGCACCTTAACCATTGGTAGCGGCGGCTCGGCAGGTATATTTGGCCCTTCTTTGTTTATTGGAGCTATGCTAGGGGCTGCAGTAGGTACTTTGGCAAGCATTACATTTCCAAACCAACATGTAAGTGTGGCTTCTTTTATGGTAATTGGCATGGGGGCTTTTTATGCCGGTGTAGCACAGGCTCCGGTAGCAGGTATTGTTATGATTATTGAAATGAGCGGTAATTACTCACTGCTTCCGCCTATTATTATTGTATCGGTATTTACGTTTTTGCTTTCGCGCAAAATATCTTTTTACAAAAATCAGGTAGATAACAGGTTTAAAAGTCCGGCACATAGCTATAATATGCGGACAGATGTGTTGGATAGCACAACTTTAAAAGATTTTTTTCCTGAATTTAGAACCATTGCCACCGCTAATAAAGATTGGACATTTACCGAATTGCGCCATCATGCAGCCAATACCCATGCCAGCGATTTTGTGGTAATTGATAACGATTGGAATTATTTAGGAATAATTTCTTTAAGAAATGTAAGTGTAAAAAAGGAAGATCAGGAAAACCATATCATTAATTATATCGAAAAAACACCTACCATAAATAGTAATGAAAATTTAAGCAAAGCACTTAACATTATACTTGAACATGATGTAGATAAAGTAGCTGTAATTGAGCAAGATAAGTATGTTGGTTATGTTCGCTATCGCGATATTTTTGAAGCATATAATACCAAAGCAAAGCAGCTTTAATTAAAGTTATTTTGCAATAATCAAACGTTTATTTATAACACCCTCGTTACTTATAACACTTAAATTATAAATGCCGTTTGCTAAACTGCTTAAATCAATTTGACAATTAGATGATGTGGCAATTTGACTATGAACGCATTCTCCTATTAAGTTATATACTTCTATGCTGCTTTTTTTTCTATTATCAAATTGATTAATAGACAAATTAAATAAACCATTGATTGGGTTTGGGTAAATATTTAGCTCGTTTTTGTTT